>JAIRZA010000125.1 GCA_031267475.1 Spirochaetaceae bacterium
CATCGCCGGTAATGAAATTTACAAAGAGTACCGCAAAAAAATAAAAGCCAAAACCGAAAAAGATTTTTGGAACGCGCTGATTGAAACGGAAAAAGAAAAGCTGCTTTATTTCATTCTTGTCTTTCCGCAAAAAGTGGTTTTGGTGAAAACTGGCGAAAAGGATGCGGAAAAGCGGTTTTTGGGCTATGAATTTTCCAACCGGCGCGGCAGCGAGGGGATTCATCCGGTGCGGCGCGGTAAGACTATTGACGAATGTACGCGGCTTTTTGATGAAAACATTTTTGAAAATCCCGAAAAAGCAAGCACGTATATTTACAAGGCGTTTGCCGGCGATTATGAAACGCCGGTACACGAAAGTTTACAAAATAACATTTCGCGCGCGCGGCTGGTTGATATGCTGACTTTCGACAGGGGAAGTTTTACGAAAAATATCTCTACGGTGGTTAAGAAAAAGGTGAAGATTGAGAGTAAATGGGGAATGGTAAAATTAAGTAATGTTATAGAAATAATTGGAGGGGGAACTCCCAATACTGCAAATCCGGATTATTGGGATGGAGATATCCCCTGGCTTTCGGTGGTTGATTTTAACAGCGGAAATCGCTGGGTAGATAGAACAGAAAAAAACATTACCGAAAAAGGCTTACGGAATAGCAGTACAAAATATTTAAATACTGGAGATATAATTATTTCCGCAAGAGGAACAGTCGGAGCGCTTGCTCAATTAACTAAACCTATGACCTTTAATCAATCGTGTTATGGTTTGAGAGGAAATAAAGAATTAGATAACGGATTTTTATATTATATATTAAAAACAGAGATTGAACAACTAAAAAACAGTTCCTATGGAAGTATTTTTAAATCCATTACAACAAAAACATTCGATGAAATTCAAATCCCTCTTCCGCCGCTCGAAATCCAGCAAAAAATCGTTGCCGAAATCGAGGGTTTGGAAATAAAAGAACGGAAGGCGAAAGCGAAAATCACGGGATTGCAGGAAAAAATGAACGAAATAATCAGCTCTCGATTTTCACAGGAATATAAGTTTGATAAAATTATGTCGCTAGAATACGGAGTGGCTTTGCCAGACCAAGACCGAATTCACGGCAGTTATCCCGTTGCCGGTTCAAACGGAATTGTGGGGTATCATAATGAATTTTTAGTGGAAGCGCCCGCCATCGTTGTCGGTCGAAAAGGGTCGGCGGGAAAAATAAACTGGATTGACGAAAATTGTACGCCGATAGACACAACTTTTTTTGTCAAAAAAGCGGACGATGTAAAATACTCGTTGAAAATTTTGTTTTACGCGCTCAACCGCTTGGACTTGGAAAGTTTGGCGGGCGGCACGGGCGTTCCCGGTCTCAACAGAAATGACGTTTATGCCAAAATGCTAAAACTTCCCCCGCTTGCTGAACAGCAGAAAATCACTGCCGAAATCGAAAAGATCGAGGCGCGTATTGCCGAAGCGCGGGGAGAGTTGGATGCTATGCCGGAACGCAAAAGCGCGATACTGCAAAAGTATTTGCAGGGATAAGCGCCAGCCCCCCCCCCCCCCGCATATTGCAAGTGCGAGGCATATTAAAGGCTTTTTTTACCGGAGTTGTTTCCGATATATTTTTTTGTGGGATGACCGCTGTTGACATAGGCGGTTCCCCATGCGTGATATAAATTTTCAGCGGTCGCGGGTTCGGCGAATAGGTCTTTTGCCAATTCTTTTTTTACGAAAAAGGCGTTTACCCCGTTGCGGTTTGTTCCAACCAGTCTGTAGCCAAGCCTGCCGCCGAGTAATTCCAGCGATTTTAATGAAGCGCCATGATTGTCGCCGCCATCCCATATATGACTGGAGTTGTACTCCATTATCCATTCGCACGGCGGGGGAAATTTCGCGTTATACTCGATTATTACAACTCTGGGCTGAATACAGGTTATTTTTTCCCACACCCAATAATCGTTGCCGTCAATATCAATGCTCAATAAATCTATCTCGCCATTGACTCCGCCGTCTGCGCCAATTAATTTGTTTATGTTGTCTGCATTTATAAACGCATTTATCGCCGTTAATTGCTTTGATTCAAGCGGTTTTTGAAAGTATTCCCGCAGGTGTTTGAAGCATTTTTCACTCCCGTCAATCCATAAGCCGTTCCATCCTGAAAACAGCAAAAAATGGCAATTACATTCAAGTCCGTCCTGAACGCCAAATTCGACAAATGTTTTATTTGTCGTTCCAATCCTTTTAAATATTTCCTGTATTATTCCGTCTTCATCATTTTGAGAATATACTTTATATCCATAGCGGTCCAAATGCAAAGGATCGTTAAACTTTCTGTTGTTCTCGTACTCCTGATCATTTCGCCTAAGATAAAAAGAGTTATAAAGTACCGGGGTAATCATCGGGTGTACTCTTGCCCAGAAAAAATCGTTTAGCTTATTTAAAAACCGTTTAATCATGATATGCTCCTTGAATAGCTTTGTTCAATATTTTTTCCTGCGTTGGAACGGTCCGGTATAATGCGACATATTTTCTTGTTGGTATGAGACAGACTATGCGGGCGAATTTGTATTTTAGGAATGCGGGGTGTCCGTGTCTGAGCGCTTGAATAGGTTGATAAAATGCCTGAAAATCTTATTTCAATGTTGGGGGGGGGGGGGGATCCCCGATCGAATTTAATGTATCTATAGCGTCCAAAGCGTCCAAAAATCTTTCTGTTTTATTAGTGGTTTGCATAACTATAGGAATATTATAATATAGCCCTGCGGAAGTGTCCAGCCGAGCGCGGGCGCTATGGCCGGCGTGAGGTGTGAAGTGTGTTGCGCGGGGTTATACTCCTTCAGGAATGAGTTCCAGGATTTCTTTAATCGGCATACAAATAGAATCGGCTTCAAGAGAGCGGCTGTGTTCTAGTATAGACGAGGCGGCGCGCAGCATTGCGGGGTATGAAGCGCGGAGTAGGTGGTTCGCGTATATTACGATGTTTGCGCCCCAGTCGCTTAGTTCGCGTTCTGTAAATTGGTTGTAAGTGGTCGGCACTAGTATAATGGCGACGTGCGGGTGGCCGGCGCGGAATGTGGCGCAAAATTCTTTTATGTCGGCTCCTGATTTTTCTTTGCTGTGAATCATTACGCCGTCAGCGCCCGCTTCCACATAGGCTGCGGCGCGGGAAAGCGCGTCTTGAACAGGAAAACCGGCGATAAGGCTTTCGAGTCGCGCTATAATCATGAAGTCCTTCGTAACTTGCGCGCGTTTTCCGGCGGAGATCTTTTCGCAAAATTCGGGTATGGGGCATAGTTCTTGTGTAACCGCCGTCCCGAATAAAGAGTTCTTTTTTAGTCCGGTCTTGTCTTCGATGATGACGGCGGAGACTCCGTTGCGTTCAAGCGTCCGCACGGTAAAAACAAAGTGTTCGGTTTTGCCGCCGGTGTCGCCGTCAAAAATGATGGGTTTTGTGGTACATTCAAGGATGTTGGTTAAATCTTGCAGGCGGGTTGTTAGGTCAACAGCTTCGATGTCGGGCTTTCCTTTGCTGGTGGAATCGGTAAGGCTGGAAGACCAGATGCCGTCGAAACTGCGTGTTCCTTCCTCGGCTTGTATTTCAAGATTTTCGATGATCAGCCCGGAAAGTCCGGAGTGGGCTTCCAAAATCCGTGTAATTGGTTTTAGCTCTATGAGGCGGCGTAGTGTTTTAAGGCGCACGTCCGGTGTTGTGCCGATAGCCCGCCGCGCTTCGTGCAACACCGCCGAATCAACGCCCGCTGTGTACGGTATCTCGATGACTTCGCCGCCTAGTTCTTTCATAACGGCGAATACGTTCTCGCGCTCTTTTTGAAGTGTGCCGCTTTTCCAGTTATCGCCGTGAATAATCGCGTCCGGTTTGTAGCGGCGCAGATTGGGGACATAGCTCCAGTCTTCCTGCGGTACGACACGCGACACTCCTTTTATTTGCTCGATTACTGATTTCCGCTGTTCGTATGTCAAAAACGGCAGCCGCTTGTGCGCCGCTATCGCCTTGTCGGTCAGCAGTCCGACAAGGACTTCGCCGTGTTTTTCCGCTTCTTTTATGATGTTGATGATTCCGGGATGAATGATGTCGCCGCGCATTCCAAGGTACACTGTTTTCAATTAGTTCAATGCCTCCATGTATCGTTCAAGGAGGGCGGTAAAGCGCTCCATCTCGGAGGGGCGTATATCTCCGATGTTCGCTATTCGGAAGGTGGCCGCATCCGATAGTTTGCCCGGATATATTGTAAAGCCTTCCGCCCGCGCCATGCTGTGCAGGCTCTCAAAGTTGTAGCGGGGGTTGTCCGGTTCGATTATGGCCGTTATCAGTTTGGATTGCGCTTCAGGAGGGACTAGCATTTTGAGTCCCAGCCGGCGTACGCTGTCTGATAAAATGTCCCAGCAGGCGGAGTAACGCGCATAGCGTCCCTCTATCGTTTCCAGCTTTGCCTCGATAATCGCCTGCCGCAGGGCGTAGAGTGTCTGTACAGGCGGCGTAAAGCGTGTCTGCCGCGTCTTTTTGAAGTGCGCGTACTGGTCCCACAAGTTAAGGTAGTAGTTCCTCATTGGGTAGTCGCGGGTCTTTTCCAGCGCCTCTTTCCGGCAAAAAACGAAGGCCGCGCCTGCCATTCCTTGTATGTTCTTGTTTGATGTTGAGGCCGTGAAGTCGAAGCAGTCCCTGTCCATGTCGATGGGTATTGCCGCGAAAGCGCTTACCGCGTCCACTATCGTGGTTATTCCGTGTTCGCGGCAGAAGCGGCATAGTTCCGGCGCGGGATTCAGCAGTCCTGTGGTTGTTTCGTGGTAAACTATTGCGAAATGCGTGTACTTGCCGTCCAGCAGTTTTTGTTTTACCGCGCCGGAGTCTAGCGGTATGAAGCCGGAGCTTTTGTATACATCAAAATTAAGGTGGTAAACTGAGGCTATTTTTGCGAAGCGTTCACCGTAAGCGCCGTTGTCGATTATTAGCAGCTTTCCGTTGTCCGGTACGCAGGACGAAATCATCACTTCGTCCGCGGCGGTGCCGGAGCCGCCGAATAATACGGTCTCGATGCGTTCCGGTTTTCCGGCTAAAAGCGATAGTTCCGCGCAAATCCACGTCATAACATCGCCGAATTCTGTTTCTCGCGGGCAGATGTCCGCGCATATTTGGGCGTACTTTACGCTGTCTGTTGTTGTCGCCGGGCCTGGGTTCAGTAGAACTTCACGTCTGATTTTGAGCAGGCTTTCGGCTTCTTGTATCGCGGGAAAGATTCGTTCCGCCATCTCAAGGTGAGCCTCGCAGTCGATTTCCCGCCACAAAAGCGATTCTATTTTCCGTACAAATACCGGAACGCGGTTTTTTTGCCGCGATGATATTGCTGAAAGGGCTGTCTCGTACTCCATTTTTGGCGCGTCCGCGGCGTGTTTTTCCATGTGGGTTGTCATTTCCGCAAGCGCTTTTTTTGTCAGGCGCGAGATGCCTGTTAGTTCTCCGGCGATGGTGTGGATGTCGTTTATGTTTTTGGAGTGGCCTAGCAGAAAGCCTTCGCTGTTTGCTTCGAGGTATACTTCATCGCCGGAGTTGGTGGCGCCGGAAGCTAAAATTGTGTTTTCATGTTGTTCGTTCACGAGCGCCCGCAGCGCGGCGGCATCATAAATAATGTCTGATTCTAGCAGCAAAAAATCGCCTTTCACGAATGGCGCGCAACAAGCGAGTGTTCCCATGCTGCCTGTTTCCGCATAGCGGCTGTTGTGGGCAAGGCGGATACATGAATAACGCGCCGCCAGCCGCTCGAACCATTCGGCGCAATGTCCTGTGCCGATGATTATTTCTTCAACGCCAGTCGCGATTAGTTTCTTTACTGATTGTTCGACAATGGGGATGCCGCCTAGTTCGATGAATCCTTTTGGCATCGAAGTTGTTTTTTCTTTCAGGCGGGAGCCAAGTCCTCCCGCCATGATGACTGCTTGTCGTATCATAGCGCCTCCGTTATGTTGTTAAAATTTTTCATAAACGCTGTTTTGTTTTCGGCGGGGCTGGTTTTTGGCCGCCCTAAATCCGCGCGCGCTCCGCGTTTTACCCGCGCTTCGATGAAGGTGAGGCGCTCGTCCTGTTCTTGGCGGAGCGCGATTCGCAGGTTTTCGCGGCTGCCGGCGCAAATTACGCGCTCGTATCCGCAGGCGCGGGCTATTGCCGGAAGGTCTGCGCCGGGCGCGGCGACTGTTTGCCCGCCTACCGAATCATGCGCCTTGTTGTTCAACACGATGTGGCGCATATTGCGGGGTTTGAGCGCCCCGATTGAGGCAAACGCGCCTAAGTGCATTAGCGCCGCGCCGTCTCCGTCAAGGCAGGTGATTTTTACGCCGGGTCGCGCAAGCGCGGCGGCAAGAGCGATGGACGAGGCGTGTCCCATGGATCCTACTGTTAGGAAATCTTTGTCGTGTCCCATGTTGTGTTTTTCGCGTAGTTCGTATAGTTCGCGGGACGCCATGCCTGTTGTCGAAAAAAATAGGCTGTCCGGCGAGGCGAGCATGATTTCTTCGATGGCTGCCTCGCGGCTCATGCTGGGTTCTTCGCCGCGCCGTTCTGTTTTGTATGGCGCGAAAGTTCCTTTGCGGACAACGAGCGCAAAAGGTGTTCCGCGTGTTTTTAGTGTGGAAAATGTTGTGTCGAGTTGGCTGCGGAGTTTGTCTTCTGTGTTTTCCATGATTAGATAGGGTATGTTCAGTGTTTCCAGCAGTGGTAGTGTGAGTCGTCCTTGTGTTATGTGTTGCGGCTCATCGTGAACGCCGGGTTCGCCGCGCCAGCCTATTAGCAGTAACGCGGGGATTCGGTATACGTCTGTATCGCATAGTGATAGTAATGGGTTTACAGCGTTTCCAATTCCTGAATTCTGCATATAAACGAGTGGTATTCTGTTCGCGGCGAGGTGGTGTCCCGCCGCCAGCGCCATGGCCGCGCCTTCATTTACCGCTGTAATGTGAGAGGACTGCGGCGCGGTATCGGCGATGTACGCGCAAAAGTCTTTTAAGAGGGAATCCGGCACACCGGTAAAAAAATCCACGCCGTGCTTTTGCAGTTCGCCATAAAAAAACGCGGGTGTTGTCATTTAGGCTGCCTCCCCCGGCTGTTCCGGCATATAATGGCGCGGCGCGAAGGGCGGGGTTTTTCTATTCCCGCGTCAAGTATCACAGCCTGCATTTTTTCATTCTAGGTTGTACAAAGATTGCGCGTCAAGCCGCCCGGCTTCCGGCTTTGCCTGCGCCGGAGGTTGAGGGCATGGGCGGTGGGGCGGGGTCAACGCGGCTCTATCTCGTCTGGATTTAGGCCGGTGTACTTAGTGATTTGTTCCAGCGGCATATTCAGACTTTTCATCTTTTGAGCGATTTCTAATTTTCCCGTTAGCAGCCCTTTCTCCATACCTTTCACTATACCTTTTTCCCAGCCGTCTTCCCAGCTTTCCTCTCTGCAAACCTGTAATGCGTCGTCCCAGTTCCATTCTGTTAATAACATATTCTCTACCTCCGATCCGTGTTCTCTCAAAAATCCGCCCAGCGTCCCTTCTCTTATGCAGTGCTTTACGGCTTCCTTCACCGCCTCGGCTTTATCCATCCCGGCTTTCTCATTCTCCCGCGCCTTAGCTACCAGTTCGGCGTACCCGTTCAGAGACTCGCACCGCCCTTCTATCGCGGGGTTTCGTCCTTTGTTTATGTTGTATACTTTGACTTCAAGTTCTAATTCTATTTTATCATTTCCTTCTACTTTTTCAAATAGTTCGGACAATTTTAGCACGCTCTCGTCAGGCAGTTCTTCTCGTCCGTTGTACAGCACGATGAATTCGGGGCGTGGAATGTTCGTTTTTTTGCGGGAGTACAGCAACTTGCTGTCCATTATTTTTTCGTAGAGGCGGCCTATGTACATCAGCAGTCGCAGCGCCATATTAGGGTTGATTGTTGACTGGTGTTCGATTAGAACTATCTGTTTTTTGCGGAATTCGAATGACACGTCGTTTACTTTATCAAGAAATATAATGTCTTGCAGTGTGTTGATTTTTATGTCGGCGGCATCCGTATAGCTCGTACCTTCGATGGCGTTGTACAGTTCCAGCAGGCGCTCTTCATTGTTAAAAAGAAGAGTAAAAACGCTGTCTTTATATCCGCGGTTTACTTCCATAAGGTTATTTTACCCGCCTTTTTTGCAAGGCGCAATAAATTTTTGACGGCGATTCACGGTTTGCCGCTAAGTGTGGAAAAATCATCCTAAATTTTGGTCTAAAATCCACATATAGTGCTAAAAATAAAACTGCTGCGCAGCGTTCAGCCCGCCAGCGCCCACCAGTGGGTTTCATATCCGCTACGCGGCAACATCCCGATAGATACTGGAGTCACAACAGGGGGCGCGGAGTTTCGCCATGCGAAACTCCGAAAGCTCTACGCAAAAATTTCTAATATAAAAACAATGTCTAAACACTGTTTTACCGGACAAAAAATACCGATATAGGGATATGAGGAGTTTATATCTGTTGGCGGCGCTTTTATGCGCCGCTGCTTGTGTGTCATGTACTTTTGACTACGGAGAGACGGCGGGCGGCGAATCTCCATATCCTGATATAACAATGGAAGACCTCGACTATGTGCGTGTAAGGAAGGGTTCCCCGCTGGCGCGTTTGCAAGCGGAAATCGCGGAACGTTACGAAAAGCGCCGCCGCATGGAATTGAAAAACTATAGCTTTGAACAGTATAATGCTACCAATGAAGAGGTTGACGCGGTAGGCTCAGGTGGTTTTGCGTCAGTTGAACTGGATACGAGCAATGTCCATATGTCGAGCGGTGTGGAAATTATCGTAGATACAGAAGATATAACTTTAGAGACAGCGCGTCTCGATTGGGATGACGGCAAGAAATTTTTGAAGGGCGGGGACAACGAGCCGGTGAATGTGGAGCAGTCTGACGGTACGCGCTTTACCGGTTCCGGTTTTTCGGCGGATGTGCGGGCGCGAAGCTGGCTTGTTTCAAACGACGCATCCGGTACGTATATTCACGATGAGGATGAGGACGAAGACGATACCGGCGATGGTGAAAACAACGGTTTCAAAAATGAGGACGAGGCTGAAACAGAGGTTGGTGATGAAATTGAAGCCGAAATCGAAAGAGAAAACGTGTCCTCAAACGATTCCGCTTTTGCCGGCGGTTGAACCGCAGCTTTCTAATGCCGCTGTTGTCATATATGCGGGAACGTGAAGTTGGCGATGAAAAACTTGAACATATTGCGGCTTTCACAAAACTTCAACTTCTGGGAAAACAAGTTTGAAATTTATTGGAAAAAACGAGGTTTGATTAGTTTTATCAAAACAAATTCTAAAATAAGCCGTGTTTTTGGGCTGGCGTTTTTATTCTGCTTTATTTTCGGCGCTCCGGTGTTTGCCGATACGTTTACGTTCAAAGCGGACAGGATGAATGGAAATAAGGCTACGGGCAAGGAGGTTACAATTCTAACCGGCAACGCCGAGGTACGCTCCGATAATCTTTTGCTTAAAGCCGACAGAATAGAGTTGCTTGGCAAAGATAACAATATAATAGAGTGTTCTGGTTCGGTTTGGGGGAATCAGGAAGAAAAAGAGATTTTTTTTAAAAGCGACAAGATGATATACGACCGCGACAAGAAAATTGCCCATTTAGAGGGTAATTCAACGCTTGAGGATAAGCGTAATGAAATTGTTGCAAGGGGGCGCTACATAGAGTATGATGAAGATGCCGAAATAACAGTGTTTCAAATATCTGTGCGGCTTTTCAAAGATAATATGGTATGCCGTTCAGAATATGCCGTATACCGAAGGGATGAAAAACTGCTCGATCTTTCCGGTTTTCCGGTTGTATATAAAAAAAATGATGAATTCCGGGCGGACAGAATCAGGGTGGATTTAGACACTGACGATGTTATCATGGAAGGTTCTGTCTCAGGCTCTATCAAGGAATAACAATGGGCTTTCTGAATAAATGCGCCGCTGTTCTTGAATCGCCCCCTCCCAGTGAAACTGAACACCGCGCCCAGCGCCCAGCGCCCGCGCCGCGCCGGCAGTCCGCGGCTGGTACTCAGCCTCAAACTCAACAGCCAACGGCCAGAACTCTGCCGCCTCAAACTCAGCGTCAGCCGCAACAGCCAACGGCTAGAGCCCAGCCGCCTCAAACTCAACGTCAGCCGCAACAGCCAATGTCTAGAACTCAGACAGCTCAGCCTCAATATCAACAGCCTGCGGCCAGAACCCTGCCGCCTCAGTCTCAACACCAGCAACCCGCGGCTAGAACTCTGCCGCCCCAGCCTCAACACCAGCAGCCCGCGGCTAGAACTCTGCCGCCGCAGCCTCAACACCAACAGCCCGCGGCCAGAACTCTGCCGCCGCAGCCTCAACACCAACAGCCCGCGGCTAGAACTCTGCCGCCGCAGCCTCAACATCCGCAGCCTCAACATCCGCAGCCTGCGCTTGAAACAACTCAGCCGCCGCAACATCAACACCGGCATTCCTCCGCGGCTGTAGCTTATGCGGATATTCCACCCGTTGTCGCGCCGCCGCTGAATGACGAAAGATTTGATAATTTACGCCACAAAAAAAAAAGCGGCGAACCTATTGTTGCTACAGATTATATCGACAGGCGGAAGTCTCCGCGCACTACGGATAGGCGGCATTCTAAAAGAAACACTGAGGGAAGCAACACGCTTACAATCGCTGATTTGCGTAAAAATTTTGGCTCAAAAGAGATAGTCCGAGGTGTTGGTTTTTCGATGAAGGGCGGTGAAATCGCCGGTCTGCTGGGTCCCAACGGCGCGGGTAAAACAACTATTTTTTATATGATTGTAGGATTCTATAAGCCAAGCACCGGCGACATAAAATTGAATGATGTAAGTATAACAAACGGCCCCATGTATCGCAGGGCGCGTATGGGTATAGCTTACCTCCCGCAGGAAGCGTCGATTTTCCGCAAGCTCACTGTGGAACAAAATATCTGGGCTATATTGGAAAGCCGCGTAGACCTTAGCAAAAAACAAAAAAAACAAAAACTTGACGAGCTTATTTCCGACTTCGGTATAGGGCGCATCCAAAAACAGTACGGCTACACATTGTCGGGCGGAGAACGCAGGCGCACGGAAATCGCGCGCGCTTTGGCTATAGATCCTAAATTTCTGCTTCTGGACGAGCCTTTTGCCGGCATAGACCCTATCGCCGTATACGAAATTAAACAGATCATCAATCGTCTCGCCGACAATGGCATCGGTATTTTGATAACCGACCACAATGTCCGCGATACACTTGAAATAACGGATACGGCGTTTATCATAAATCACGGCATTATAGTCGCCCGCGGCGACCGCGATAATATTCTTGAAAATCAAACGGTACGGGATGTGTATCTTGGCTCCGACTTTAAGATGTAAGGTTCTGTTTTTTTGTATAAAGTATTTTTTGTGTGTGGGGCAGGGGGGGGGGGGGGCTAATACGAGAGTGAAAACCCCCACCCTAAATACCAGCTGTCGCCGGAAAAGCCGTTTTCCATCTCCGAAAGTTTTAACGCGCCGATAAGGTTAAACGTTATTTTTACCGGCAGTACGGTAACAGGAACAATCGATGTTACGGCGCTCATGCGGAATATCACTGAATGAAGCAGACGGCGGTCGTCCGCAATGGATAAATAAACCTTGCGTGAGGTATCCTCATCGCCCAAGTAAACCCAGCGATAGCCTAGACCCGCGAATATCCGGTTAAAATATAAATGCGATAAATTTTTCTGTATTTCAAACGATACCGGGCTCCATTCAAATTCCCCGCCTGTAAGCCATTGATAGTTATACGTATATTGTTTCGCGGCATATTCATACGCGCCCACGCCGTCAAATATTGAATTGCTATAGCTGCGCGAATGTCCTAAGTAGTTAATTCCGTGCTTATCATATACGCCGTATAAGGATAATTGAAAAGCAAAATTATTCATGGCTGGAATATTTTGTAACAGACGAATCGATTCTGCTGACATTCTAAATATGTTTTCAAAACGCGGATAAACATCTTTTGTAAATAATGAATTTATCACATATAACTGATTCAAAAATCCGTTTCCGAAACGTTCCCACGACGCAAGCATTAAATTGGAAATACGAAAACCATACAGCACGTCGTAAGTTTCCTGCTGTAAAGGCCAATTATACGCGCTTTCTTCACTGTCAGTGTAATCAAAAAAATACCACGCGCCGGACAACATTCCAAAAACTGTCAAGGATAAGCGCTCGTTTCCCAATGGTATGCGGTAAGACGCTTGAACACTGGCGCGGGTCTTCCTTGTGGGAATGTCTAAACTTTCACTATTAGTAACAACAACATCAGAGAAATCAGCTATTATAGGCGCCATAAAACTAAAATTTATCCATGTAATATTGAGCGGCGCGGTGTTGTAATAAAAATCGTATCCCGCGCCCAGAAAAATTAAATTTTGATCCATCGGGTCTGATATGTAAGAAAAAAATCCCGCGCCGTCAAGCCGCAAATTCTTAAAATCGCCGCTTGCCGAAATCGCGTTTTCCCCGTCCCAAAATACAGAATTAACAATTGGGCTTACTATTGGGAACGGAATCCATAAATTAAATGGATTAAAATATTTTATTGGATTATATAATTTTTCCGGCGGAAGCGGCGCTGTATCAATTTTATTGTACACGTCCTCCGTTATTATCCAATCGCTTTCCCACGGAATCATATTAAGGGCATACTCCGTGTTTTCATTTTCAAATTCCGGCTGTATGTCCGGATACTCTAAAACCGCGTCCCACATGGAAAAAGAAGCGCGGTAATAAATCCTGCCGCCCGATGATACAGGCTGAAAAACTCCGCCGGAAAAATCAGCGCCGCTAAAATACGCCGCCGCCGCGCCGGCGCATGAACCATCGCCGCCGTCCGGCAAATCATTTATAGACACGGATGCAAATTTATACATCCTATCATCATCGTTATATGAAAAATAAAGCCGCCCGTCTGAAAAACGCAGTCCGCGCATATAACGCCATGTATCAGCGTCGTCCGCAATATCGCCGCGCAAGGTGTACACGGCGCGTGTTTTGTAATTAAACAACGACAGCTCGCGTACGCCGTATTTCGCCGAAGTAAAGGCAGCCCATTCATCATCAATGGGAGACGGGTTCGAAAATAACAGCGTTTCGCTGCCGCGAAGCAGTATCTCCTCGTCCTTGCCGTTTTTGTCATTTCCGCGCCGGTATACAAGATTCATGATATGTGTGTCCGAATTAAGCGCGATAACACCGTCTCTAAAATAGCGGGCGTTATATAAACCTTTCCATTCGCGTCCCGTGCGAAAGCCGTTTGACGCATTATATTCAATAACAATAGCGCGGGAAAACTGACCCGCGTTAGCGCCAAACCTTTGATACGTTGATACGAGCATTCGCTTCCCGTCCGCAGAAACATCAATCGCGTATGCGGCGCTATCCGCCGGTATTACAGTTTTTGTCTTTTTCGTTTCGGTATTGTATACGAGTATTTTCCCCGCAAGGCTGTCGATAAAAAATATTTTTTTATCGGCGGCGGCAATATCTTTTATACTACTTTTTCCGCCGTAAACAAGTCCTGACGTATTTTCTTTTACTCCGTCAAGAACAAAACTTTCTTTAAAATTATTCCAGCACTCAATTATTGAAATGCCGTATACTCTTTTAAAAATATTATAAAATCCGGAATTATAAAAAATGAGCGAAGCGTGGAAATGTTCCCCAATTTCGCGCCAAAGCTCGCCATACTTTTCCATTCCATATTCTTTTTGCAGATATGAACTGAATAATCCGCCGTAATAGTAATATGTATTTCCTAACGGCGGCATATCCCAAACACCTTCAGCCTGAAACGGAGTCTTAAAATTATTTTCAAGAACATCCTGACGGAGTTTCTGTTTTATCAGCGGGTCGTTGGAGCGCCCTGTCCCGTCAAGGCTTTCAAAACTTACCGCCGCGCCTTCTATCATGAACCAAGGAGCGTTAAGCCCCGCCGGATAAACCCAGCCGCCAAATATGCGATACAAAATTTCATCTACGGTTCCGCGTGTCGCGCCGGTAACCGCGTGCGTCATTTCGTGCAAGAACAAGGCCTCGAGCGAATTGGTAAAAACCGTCCATTCAATGGATGCCGGCGTATCGAAAATCGCAATGTGCGGATACGGCAGCGGATTCATGTAGCCGTTATGTTCGTCAGTCTCGGGCGTTATAATGACAGGCACTTTACGGTCAAGCGCAAGTCCGGTAAGCGCTGATACTTTGTCATATATCGCATCAGCGCGCGACGCTAATTTTTTCGCCGTAACAGCGGAGGCTTCCGGGTAGATAAATTCAAAATGTTCCGTACTTAAAACGCGCAAAATAGAATACGGCTTAAAATTTTGAGCGGCAAGCGGCAATATACCGCAAAACATTAAAACTAATAAAAAATGGATTTTAAATTTCAAAGCTTTAGGCCTGCGATTCATCATAATATTTGGGTTTTCGAACAACTCTATTTAAAAAAATTTATTCTATACCGGATTCGGATTCGGTTTGCGAATAAAGACTACGCACATCGTCCAGAGTCGCGGGAAAGACCTGCGCTTCGCCCTGCTTGGTTCTAAGGTTTACAAGAGCGAAAATACGCAGCGGTTTCAACCTGCCTTCAATTTGCAATGGCGGCATTTCTTGAACAAGTATATATTTTTGCGTCAAACGCCACGCGCTTTCACTTATCAATATGTCGGTATCAAAAACAACATTTTGCGCTTTGGCTATGTCCGCTATTACCATAGTTTCGCCCATCAAGATATGATGTGAGTGCTTGTCGCAATCCGTTATTCCATCGACAAATTCCCCGCTGCTTATGCCGCAGAAAAACCTTAGGCGCGGCTTGCCCGCCGCTTCTATTTCCTTGTTAAGCTCATACATGGACACACGCATCATCAGCGCGCACCGGACGGCGTTTAGCGCGTCATGTCCTACATCGCCGCTTGTGCAAAGAGATCCCCAATGCGCCATGACAGCGCCGTCCGGGAGCTGCTCAAGACAGCCATTTGTCTTTTTTACGCAAACATCCGCCTGTACGTTATAATCGTTAATCAACGAAAGCGCGTCTTTTGGATTTAAGCGTTCCACAGCGCCGTTAAACGATTCCATTTCTGATAAAAGCACGGTCGCTTTTTTATATTCAGCGCCGTCCGGCAAGGCTCCTTCTAAACTTTGCCGCGCAAGGCGCATATTGGCAAAACGGCTTACTACCTCCAGTTTATGATTAACGCTCTCAAATAATTTTAATTTTTTCAAAGACAGGTTGATATTTTTTATAAACAGCATAAGTATAAGCGCCATAAGAAAAATCACGAACGCGGCTGTCGCAACAGCGCGTTTCGCGGCAAATACAAGATCGCCCAAGGCCGCGCTATAGGACACTTCCGTAATAAGCGCCGCGGGAATAGATTGCAGCTTAGTATAAGCGCCAAGCATATTTTGCCCTTCACTGGAAACATAGCGCTCCCGCCCGCCGCTCTGCGTATTCACGCTCATATTTCTGACAAAATGATGATCATCAAAAACCACGCTGTCGCGCTGCGGGGCGCGTTCAGAATATATAAGAGCGCCGCCGTCCATGTTGACGCAGTATGTCATCCGCGGACCGCTGTTAAACACATCTTTTAATTCCGCCGGATAAAAAAATACAATCGCCGCGCGGCCGCGGTATGGGAAAAACATTGCCAGCATAGGAAATCCAAAAATACTTTCACCGTTTAGTATTGTTTTATTCCCTTTTCGCGCCGCATCAAGCGTGTCTATATGCAATTCCGTGAAAATATCAAGCAAACGCGGGCTCGCGTCATTGACGCTAAAAAAACTATTGTTAATAAAGGCTTTGTTTTCGATTTTATTATTAGCGTCGTCGTAAAGCGACACAGCGGCGGCATAGGGGCTGTTTTCAAAAAACAGAGCCGCCAGAGCGCCTCTATCTCCTGTATCCGCCGTCTCCAAAAGCGTAAACGACGCATTATACATACTGGAAAAAAAAATATCAAACGCGGCAGCCGCCTGACGGTTTACAGCCGCGTTCTCGATCGCGGCGCTTTCCAACGCTTCGTCATACAAAATCTTTCCGGCGGCGACAAATATGAGGCAAACCGAAAAAACACATATCCATACTATTACACCGGCGCGTTTTCCGTCGCTATTTTTTATTTTATCAGCTTTATTAAGAAGTTCCGGTTTACCGCTCTTTGCCATATTCAAATGCTACTTTAAGCCGGTAGTACCGGAAGACTCCCTGTCTTGTTTGTTTTTATAAAAAACTCCAAGTTTGTATATTTCATCAACATCATTTACGAAAAGCTTTCCGTTTAATTCAG
>JAIRZA010000130.1 GCA_031267475.1 Spirochaetaceae bacterium
GCGGATATTTCAAGCATATTCCCATTTTGAAGCGGAAACTTAAGCCGCGCCGCGTGCAACAACATCTGTTTTACGCCGGATTCCGCGCGAAAGCGCTTGTTTAGCGAAAAATCGCCGTATTTGCCGTCGCCGAGTATGGGCGAGCCGTTTTGGGCAAGGTGGCGGCGTATTTGATGCGTCCTGCCTGTGCCCAGTTCGAGTTGGAACAGCGCGTAATCTTTAACCGCCGCAAGCCGCCGGTAATGCGTAACAGCGGGTTTTAGAACGCCGTTTTTTTCTAAAGAGCCGCTGATTGTCCCCGACGCGTTGCGGAGCGCGTCCGCGTTGAAACGGCAAAACGCAAGGTAGAGTTTGCGCGCTTGTTTTCCAGCGATTATTCGTGAAAAATAGGACGCGGCGGCGGGTGTTTTTGCTGTTAGGATTACGCCGGAAGTATCTTTGTCCAGCCTGTGTACTAACAAGGGGCGTGGTTTACACGAATTTGCCAAAATCGCGTCAAGATTTACCTCCGCTCCGCGCCCTCCCTGCGAGGGCAGCCCCGCCGGTTTGTTGATAACGAGGCAGTCGTCGTCTTCGTACAAGATTTCTACGCCTTTCATCAAAAAAACGCTCCTACAAATAGTCCGCCGGAACAGCCGGTATCGTTGTTGTTGAAAAAAGCTCCAGCTTGCAAGCCTATGCTGAGGTTGGAGCGGGGCGGTGTAAAATGTAATTCCGCGGAGAGCGCCGCCGGAGAAAATCCCTCAAGCCCGCTCGTCAGTCCAACTACTGATTGCGCCGACAATCCGGCCGAAATTAACCCGAAATGGCAGAGTATTCCTTCCGAAAACACAAGGCGGGGCAGCGCTTCGCTTAAAGCTCCGTTTTTGCCCGTCCACAGGACGGCGGGCGTTAAGTGAAGCCAAACCCGGCGTCCGGCGCGCCAGCTTAACGGAATCTGCGCCTGTAATCCTGATTTTATGCCGGACGCTGATTCGAAGCCGTCCATTACCCAGCCGTAGCTGACAGCCGCCGCGACGCCGGGCGCAAGACCGTCTGGTTTGCGCATCTGTCTTTTCACGGTTCCGGCGGCGGCGGGCGAGGCTGCGCCGTCGTTGTCCGGCCTTATGTTTACCGCGCCGGCAAACTGCCATGAATCCAGCGGTGTGAAGCAAAAAGCCGCGGAAAACAACAGCGTATCGAATGACGCACCCTCGCCTAGCGGTTTGCCAACGATTATGCCGGTCTCAATCTGAAAACTGCCTTTTGACTGCGTAGACGCCGCCGGAACAAAAAACATACCCGCTTGAGCGGAACTGAGCGCCGCCGGAGTATCGTCAAGCGAAGAATCTATTTGTACCGCGGCGGCTAACGAAAAGCTCTCTTCGTTTTCGCTGTCTTCCGCCTCTATTTTGAGTGTATAGCCCCCGTCGTTTAGCGTGTTGCCGCCGTTGTCTTTGCCGTCCCAGACATAACGTTGGTCAGGCTGCCGGAATCTGTCAAATGTCGAGGAAAATACTTCGTTATTCGCGCCGTCAAACACTTTGAAGCATCCGTCTCCCGCGGCGCTTACGGTAAAATCAACAGCAATTACACCGCGCGCCCCCATAGCGTATGGATTGAACGTCGAGTGGCTTATCTGCAAATCTTTAAGCGTAAACGAGGCGCGTTTTAGCTCAAAATCCAGGGCTATGCTTTCATTAGCGCCGATAAAAATGGTTTTTTGAGCGTCTTCCCAACCGAAAAGGCTTACTTTAACCGCCCGCCAGCCGGCTTCGGCGTTGAATTCCCGCTCTTCCTGCTCAACGCCGTCCAAGAAAACACTTGGACGGAAATCCTGCTCTTGACCGGTATCGCCATGTATATTTACCGCGATTTTTCCCATTAAGGGCGCAAGCTCGATATAAGCATCCAAACGCTTTCTTGCCGAAACCGCGATTTGCGCGGACCAGTCGTTGTACCTGTCTTTTGTGAGGCGCAGTGTATGAACGCCGGGGCTTATGCTGTCAATCGAAAGCGGCGTAAGCCCGCGCTCTATGCCGTCCACATACACTTTGGCGGCGGACGGAAGGCTTTTAATTATAAGACCGCCGCCTTCTGTTGTTAATATTTTTGTCTCTCCGCTAAGAGGAAGCGCTATTACTAGACAGGTAAGGATGGTTGTACAAAAAAGCCGCATGGCTTAATTCTAGCGTTTAGAACCTTCATTTTCAATGTATACTAAAATAGTTCAGATAAAATCTGACATTCGCAGTATAAACAAGTCATAGCGGCGATTGGGATTGAACCAATGACATAACGGATATGAGCCGTGCGCTCTGCCAACTGAGCTACGCCGCCATTTGTTTCAGACTACGCCGCCAGTTATATTTTGTCAAGACGGTTTTTTCCATTCTGTTACGGCGGGGGGCGCATATTTGCTTCCGCGCCCGGTTACGAGTCGGTCATTCCGTTTTTTGACTTACACGTCTTCTGTCTTTGTCATTTTCAACCAGATTAAACAGATATTCGCGGACAGACAGACCGTCGTCTTTTGCAAGTTGAC
>JAIRZA010000147.1 GCA_031267475.1 Spirochaetaceae bacterium
TAAACGGCTCAAACTGCCGCATTATTTCGATGATGCTGGACGTTTTTGTAGCCGCCGCGAATGTAAGGTAAACCTCCGCGCCCGCGCCGCATACTTCCAGCATCTTTTTCATCTCGGCAAGCTCAACAGAAGCCCGCGGACTTCTTCCTATCGTGTCAACAAGAATTGTGTCAAACGAATCCGCGCGAAGAGCAAGCTCTTTTTTCAACTCGTCCTCGTCGTCGACCGCCATGAAATCGGCTTGAAGACAGGCGGCCAATTCCCCAAGCTGTTTGTCCGCGGCGATACGGTAGCGGTCTATGGTGATTAGGCTGACGTTCTGTTTTTCCTCGTTTTTGGCGGGATAGTACATGAAACTTGCGGCGAGTTTGCAGATAGTTGTTGTTTTGCCAACACCCGTAGGACCGGCGAGCACGATGATTCGCGGGCGCTTGTACGGCCCGGCGTCAGCGTATATTTTTACACGATCCCCAATCCACTCCAAAACCTTCTGCTGAACTTCCATGTAGTCGTTCAAGGCCTCGATAGAAAATTCCTTGCGGATATGCTCTATTACCTCCCGCCGGAAAGAGGGGCTAAAATCATTTTGTTCAAGCGCGTCGCGAATTCTTACAATCGTTTCATGTTCGTCAGCGGCGCGGCGCGCGCTTACGGCGGCTGGTAGTTTTGTGTCGATTTTATCGCTAAGCAGCTTAACCTGAGTCAGAATCGCCTGTAAATTTGGATCTACGCCCCGCACCTCGGCTGCGGCGGATAGAATTTTCGCCTTTTCCTGCCGGGCGCGTTCCGCGTTGTCCATGTCCGGCGCTTTTTTAACGATGTTGGAAGAGTATTTCGACAAATCCAGTTTCGGAGCCGGCACAATCACCGATGCTATGACGTTTTCTTTCGCAAACAACCCCAAAAAGCCGCCGCTTCTGACCCATTTATGCTGGAAAATATAGGCGCGGTCGCCATAGCGCTCGCGAGTTATAACTTGACATTCAGCAAGCGTCGGCGCTTGTACGGTATACGTTTCCATCATGCTTGGTCCGGCGAACTTGAACTCTCGTAAATCACGCGCGCTATAGGCATACGCCGCCCCATTCCAAACGCCCGCGGCGAAACTTTGAGTACAGGAGGCGCCTGCCTGCGCTTAAATTCCGCCCGCGCCGCGGTATTGATTATTGACGCGGCCAAATCCCTGTCCTTCCCCAGCTTGCCTATCTCGTCGGCGCTAAGATTGTTGAACAGGTACAGCTTGAGTATTTCGTCAAGCTCGTCGTATGGCGGCAGGCTGTCCTCGTCCTTCTGGTTCGGACGCAGTTCGGCGGACGGCGGCTTTTCAATAATCGCCTGCGGAATCACCGCCTTTCCATGCTCCGCAAGCGATTTTTCATTGATTCTTCGGCAGAGCGCGAACACTTCCGTCTTAAAAAGGTCGCCCACCGGACCTAAAGCGCCGTTCATATCGCCATAAAGCGTACAATAGCCCATGGCAAGCTCGCTTTTATTGCCCGTTGTCAGCAGCATAGACTGCCATTTATTAGAAAACGCCATCAAAAGACTGCCGCGTATACGCGCTTGCAAGTTTTCTTCGGCAATATCGAAAGGACGTCCGGCAAAAAGCCCTTCCAAGCTCGATAAAAACGCGGTAAACACCGGTTCTATCGGCAAAACTTCGTAGCGGCATCCAAGATTTAGCGCTAATTCAGCGGCGTCGTCCCGCGAACCTTGCGATGAAAAGCGGGACGGCATACTTATTGTTGTTACATTGTCCTTCCCTACAGCTTTCACCGCGAGATAGGCTGCCAGCGCCGAATCTATCCCGCCCGAGAGTCCCAGATGAGCGTGGGTAAAGCCGCATTTGCGCATATATTCGCGGATTCCCATCACAAGCGCGTCTTCAATTGTGTCGAGTTCGTCAGACGCGGATAATCCGCGAACAGGCGTAAGAGCGGCGGAACGCTTATTTTTATCAAAATCTAATGTTATAAGGTCTTCTTTGAACGCCGCCGCGGTTTTCACGCCGCCGCCTGAGTCCATAAAGAATGAACGCCCGTCGAAAATGATAGAATCGTTAGCGCCGACGGCGTTTGTATAAATGACTGGAATCCCGCCGCGCCGTGTTATTCTTTCGGCGATTTCAAGACGGGCGCTGTGCTTGGCGGCGTAGTACGGCGAAGCGGACGGCGCGGCCAGCAGAGTTATACCGCCGTCAAGCAGGCGGCGCACGGGATCTTCGGCGTACTTTGTGCCGGGAGTTTCCGTATCGCGCCACACATCCTCGCAAATCGCAACGCCGATACGCTCTCCCTTGTAGTCAAAGTGCGGCCAACTCGACGCGGGCTCGAAGTTACGCGCCTCGTCAAACACATCGTAAGTGGGCAGCAATGTTTTTATCTGTTTGAAAACGATTTCGCCGTTAAGTATTATGCCGAATGTGTTGGCCAGCGATTTTCCCTGTGGAGACGGACTGCGGTCCACATAGCCCACTCCGACAGCGACTCCGGACGGAAGCTCCCGCTGCAACATTCGCAACGAGCTAATATTCATTTCAACAAAAACATCTTGGTCCAGGAGATCCATCGGCGGGTAGCCGCATATCGCCAGTTCCGGGAACAGTACAAGATCCGCGCCCTCTTCGTTTCGCGCCTTTTTGCTGAACGAGAGTATTTTTTCCCGATTGCCTGAAAAATCGCCAATCGTTGAGTTTATTTGAGCGGCAGAAATACGCATAA
>JAIRZA010000166.1 GCA_031267475.1 Spirochaetaceae bacterium
GCATATTGTCGAACAAACCCAATGTCAGATATGCTAATCAACATGATGCAATATAGAAAAGACAAAATATCAGACAACAACCTCTCAGTTTTAGGCTTTGGCTGTATGCGATTCCCGCGCGCGCTTGGCGCAATCGACATGAAAAAAACATCCGCAATGATAACAGAAGCAGTAGAACGAGGCATAAACTACTTTGACACCGCGTGGATATATCCAGGCAGCGAGGAGGCGCTCGGCACAGTTCTTGACACACAGAAACTGCGGGAAAAAGTGCATATAGCATCCAAACTCCCCATCATCGCCTGCAAAAGCGCCGGCGATTTTGACAAATACTTCTTACAAAGCCTGAAACGCCTAAAAACCAATTACATAGATTACTATTTGATGCATATGCTCACAGACATGGGCTCGTGGGAGAAACTAAAAAGCTGGGGCATAATAGATTGGATAAAAGAAAAAAAACAAAGCGGCGCCATACAACGAATAGGATTTTCATTTCACGGCGGACGCGACGACTTCTTGGCGCTGCTCGCAGCCTATGACTGGGAATTCTGCCAAATCCAATACAACTATTCCAACGAAAACTACCAAGCCGGACAGACCGGACTCAAAGCCGCCGCCGAAAAAGGCATACCCGTCATAATCATGGAGCCGCTTTTAGGAGGAAGACTCATAAACGGACTCCCGAAAGCCGCCCGCGAAGCCTTCAAAAAAGCCGACCCCGCCCGCGCGCCAGCCGCATGGGGACTAGACTGGCTCTGGAATCAAAAAGAAGTAAGCGTAGTCCTTTCCGGGATGAGCAGCATGAAACAACTCGAAGAAAACATAAAAATCGCCGAAAACGCCCATGAGAACAGCCTAAGCCCCGCCCAACTCGCCGTATTTGACGAAGTAAAAAACATCTTCAACGCTTCGTATAAAGTCCCCTGCACCGGCTGCGCGTACTGTATGCCCTGCCCGCAAAACATCAACATACCCGGCTGCTTCGCCGCGTATAACGCCAGCTTTGCGTTTTCATACATCGAAGGATTAAAGCAGTACGTCAACAGCGCCGGCGTTACAAGCGCATCCCCGCGCATGGCGGGACAATGCGTTAAATGCAGACAATGTGAAAAGCACTGTCCGCAGAATATAAAAATAAGCGAAGTAATGAAAGACGTTAAAGCCCGCCTTGAACCATTATGGCTGCGAATAATACGTTCTTTGATACGACGGTCACTCCCGCGCCGGCAAAATCACTCATAAAATTGGTAGAACTGCGGAGAATATACAAAACATTTTCATCCAACGGAGCGCGGGCGCTGGAAGGCGCTGATTTTGAGTTGCGGCAAGGCGAGATTCACGCGATTTTCGGTGAAAACGGAGCCGGAAAATCGACATTGATGCAGATATTAGCCGGATTTGAACAAGCAGACAGCGGGGAGATTATCATCAATGGCAAGAAAAGACATTTTTTACTACCAGCGGACGCCCTTGCCCTTGGAATCAGCATGGTACGGCAACGCCCCGAACTATGCCGCGGAATGCGCGTCTGGGAGGCGTGCGTATTAGGCGCCGAGACACGGCGCGGGCCGTTTTTCCGCAAACGCGCGTCCCGCGACACAGTAAACCGCCTTTCCAGAGAATGGGGATTTGACCTGCCAATAGACGCGCCCTCCGAAAACCTAGACGCGGCAGGCCGTCAGAAAGCCGCGGTTTTAGCAGCCCTGTTGAAAAACGCGCGTATAATCATCTTTGACGAAGCCACCGCCGTATTGAATCAGACTGAAAGCGAAAAAATCTTCGAACTGATAAAACGCCTTTCCGCGGCCGGACTCGCCGCCGTCATAGTCTCGCACAAACTCGACGAGACCCTGACACTAGCCCGGCGCGCCAGCATTTTACGAAAAGGCATAAGCGTAGGCGTCCTCGACAAAAGCGAATTCAACATCCAAAAAATAATATCACTAATGTTCGGGCAGGACGCCGCCCCGTCCGGCGGCAACGCGGATGTTTACGGAGCGGCAAGCGCGAAACCCGCCGGCAAACAAGACACGGCGGAACAAAACATAACACTAGCAGCCGAAAAACTATCGGCGGAACAGACGGAATACCCCCCGCTTCGCTCTATCAGCATGGAACTGCGCGGCGGCGAGATTTACGGACTTGCCGGAGTGCGTGAAAGCGGAGTAGAAACATTGCTGCTGACACTCTCAGGTTTTTTGCAAATTGACGAAGGCCGTGTGCTAATCTGCGGAAAACCCGTTTTTGACACGACCGGCGGAAACACATCCAACGGAAAAAACACACTTAACTTCCGCAAAGCCGGCGGCGTTTATTTGGGAATAGACGGCGGACGCTCAATCGCAGCCTGCGACAAGGAACTTTCTATCCACGACAACATGATAATACACGCGCACCGGCGCTTCCCGCACCCAAACCGCCTGCTTGCGGGAATAGGAATACTCGACAGCGGAAAACTGCGCGAATGGACGCAATCGCTAATGCAAAAAGCCGTCATCGGCGGACCGCCCAATGCCAGAACCGGCAGCCTGTCCGGAGGTATGCTGCAACGCCTCCTAGTCGCGCGCGAATTGTCCGAAAACGCAGTCGCCATACTGATGTCGGAGCCGGGGTGGGGACTGGACGCGCGCCGCAGGATGGAACTGTACCGGATGTTGCGGGACGAAAGCGAAACCGGAAAATCCGTGCTGCTGTTTTTGTCCGACCTGAACGATTTGCTTGAAGTTTCCGGCGAGATTTTTGTCATGACCAACGGAAAAATCGCGCTCAATCAAAAGAACAGACCGGCGGACCATGCGGAGGCAGCCGCTGTCAAAACCAAAATAAACGCGGCCATGTGCGGCGCAGCCGTATGACCGCGCTACACTCTTTTGCAGTCCCTTGGGCGTCTTTGTGGCTTGCCGGCAACACGCTTGATTACATGGCGCTGCTGCTTTGCGCGGCGCTTGGCTCGGCCTTTGCTTTTAGGTGCGGACTGTTCAACTTAGGATTAGAAGGACAGATATATACCGGAGGACTTTCCGCAGCCTGCGTTCTGCTGTTTCTGCCGCCTTCGTGTCCGGCGTTCGTTTCACTCAGCGCCGCCGCCGCCGCCGCCTGTCTAACCGGCGGCGCCGCGGGGGCTTTTTGCGCCTTTTTAAGAAACCGGTCAGGCGCGGACGTGCTAATCACAAGTTTTTTACTTTCGGCGGCGCTCACACCCGTCGCCGATTATCTTATCACCGGGCCGCTGCGCGACAACAGTGGAAATCTGCTGGCTACAGCGCGTTTTAGCACAGTCCTGCCGCGCATACTACCGCCGTCAAATTTGTCCTTATCGCTGATTTTTTCACTATGCCTATGCTCTGCGGCCCATGTTTTCATCAGCAAAACAGGCGCTGGCTACCGCTTTCGCATCGCCGGCGGCAGCCCGCGTTTTGCCCGCTACGGCGGCATAAACGCGGCGGCGTACCGCGTTCCGGCAATGGGACTGTCCGGCGGACTTGGCGGATTATGCGGCTTCTTTGCCGTCGCCGGAACATACGGGCTGTGTTATCAAGGATTCAGCGGCGGACTAGGCTGGGCGGGCATAGCCGTCGCCCTCATTGCGCGAAACCGCTTCCTCGCGCTAATACCGGCGGCCTTGTTTTACGCCGCGCTCAAATCCGGCATAGACCAAACTTTGCTTTCTTCTGTTATGAGCCTCAAAACATCTTACATAATTCAAGCCGTAATTTTGACAGCCGCCGCCGTCAAGCTGCCGCAAAAATTTGACCATCGTGTTGATTTTTTTAAGTAGACCCGTCCGGAAACCAGCCGCCGGACAAAGCCGGCAACGTTGGGAAAATATAAGGAAGTAACGCGAAATCATGAGCTTTAACATTTTATACGCCGCGCCCATACTGATAGCCGCGCTAGGCGCTTTACTAACGGAATACTCAGGCTTTTTGCTAATCGGCATAGAAGGCTTCATGACACTGGGCGCTTTTGGAAGTTTCGCCTTTACCGTCTTGACCGGCTCGGCGGCGGCGGGAACACTAATAACCACCATTTTATGCGCCGGCCTTGGTTTTTTGCTCGCCCGCTTTGTCAGAAAAAGCGGGGCGGACTTTTTTGTCTGCGGTATCGCGCTGAATCTTGCCGCGGAAGGTCTTTGCGGCGTACTTTCCGTACATATTTTTGGAACAGGCGGAGTCTTGCGCAGCCCGGCTTTTACAGCCCCTCCCCCCGTCAGCTTTCCGGCGCTTGAAAAAATACCCGTGTTGGGCGATTTACTTTCATCACAATCACCGTTTGTTTACATCGCGTTCGCCTGCCTTTTCGCCGAAGCGCTTTTCTTAAAAACCACAGTGCTGGGATCACGCTTAAAAGCAGTAGGACTTTCCGGCCCCAGTTTTACAGCCGCCTTGGAGCGCGGACTTCACCCGTGGCGCTACCGCGAAGGCTCGTGGGCGGCGGCGGCCTTCCTTGCAGCTCTTGCGGGATGCGCGCTCAGTTTCAGAGTTGGAATTTACGCGCCCGGCGGCGGCGGCGGGCGCGCTTGGATAGCGCTGGCCGCCGTCTACCTTGGATTTCGCAACGTGTGGGGCATATTCGCCGCCAGCCTCGTCTTTGCCTTCGCTGAAAATCTTTCCTTCGGCGCTCAAGGTTTGTTCAAAAACTCCGCCGCCGCGCTGTCCGGGATACCCTCCGCGCTGGCTCTGCTATTATACGCGCTTGCGAGCGGAATCAAAAAAACACGGCCGGTTTGCGAAGAATAACCTGCGGCGGACACCCTTGCCGCCTGTTTGCGCCGGCCGCGGACCATCTTCATGAACTTTGCATAAAATATATTTAAATACGTGATAAACGCATATTTTATTTTAGACCTTTCAATTTAATTCAAGCATATCCTTTGTTTTCATACATATTAAAGTATGAAAGCCTCAGTTTTGGGAAAAATGATTTTTACCGCGCTCATCGCTGCGCGTTTTATTTTTGCGGCGGCGGCTGATACGGCGGACGAGACGGCGCGGAAAGATTTTGACAACGATAGCAAACCCTTCGGATTTGATATTCTTGAAAGCGGCTCATGGGTGGACGGCGGCCATTTTAGCAACCGCTTGGATATGCGGTTGCACACGCCGCTGGAACTAACACTTCGAGGACAGCTTAACAGCAAGTATCCCGCGCCGCCGTGGGAATACCCAGACGATGGAATCAACGCTCTGGGGGCGGCGCTCTATCACAAAGGCACCGGTTCAAGACTGCTGTACGGACGTATCGAGACACGCGGACTGCTGAACCGCGCAAGCAATATGTGGTCGCGCTCAGCGCCGTGGTTTGAATCGCACAGCGTGTCTAACGCGGATCTTAAAACCTCCGCGGGAGACATGGAAACCGCCGTTGTGTACATGGATTTATTGACACCAGCCATAGGCCCGTTTAACTCGTACTTTTCCGCGCAGTTTGACAAGGAAACAAACACAATTTTTACCGGCGGGGCAGGTGTGCGACTGCCGTTCAACTCCGCGTTCAGACTCGAAGCCTTATCCGCCGAAAAACGACTCGCGGAACGTAAAATGGACGCTTGGTTTTCTGACAAGCCCTATCTGCCGGAGCGGGATTTAAGATTTTACGCGCTAAACGCGGTTTTTTCCAGCCCGTATTTCAGTTTTGCCGGAGATTTCGCATACTCCGAAGTATTCGCGTGGGGAATGGATATATACGCCAACGCCGCCTTGCGCTTCGGCGCGGGACCGTGGCGGTTTTCGCTAGCCGCGGACGGCGCGGGCGCTCGTTTTTCGGGGGCGGACGGCTCCATCCCCGGAGCAGGTTTCAGAAGCGCGGCTCAGTTTACATGGGAAGGCCGCCGCAATATGCTGTTCCGCGCGTCTTCGGTGCTGCGCTCCGCCGCATGGCGAGCGCCATTTGACCGCAGCGCCACAAGCCTTTATTTCCGTTTTCCGGTGAATAAAAGCAGCCCGCTGCGGGTCAATCGCGTATCCTTAGCGGTTGAGCGGGACGCTCAATCATGGGAGCGGATAAGCGACAACGTATCATTCGGCGCGATATTCAGCGCGGGACCCTTTCGTCCGCTTTTCAACGTAACCCTTAGCCAGCATACCAGCGCGAATGTGGGCGATACAATTTATCCGTATCCGAATTACGCCGCGGATCATGAATTTGACACATTAAAGTTTTCTGGCGGCGTATCCTGTATGCTTTTTTTCATATCACTAAAAGGCACGGTTTCATACAACCTCGTGGACGAAAAAGAAGCCCAAGTTACAAGTTCTGTAAGCGCGTCTATAAATGGAAAACTAGGACGCATCGGGGTAAAATTAAGCGACGACGGGAAAAACGGCAAACTGTCATACTCCGTGTCGTGGAGACTCCAAAAATCGTTTTGAGCAAATTTACGCCCTGTCGCGCGGACTGACATTCGCAACAGCGGCTTTACGAAGCAATCGCCGCGCTCAGTTCTTTTTGCAAAACGCCGGCTCCCACGCGGGCGATAGTCTTCCCCAAGCGCTCCCCCGCCCTTCCGTGAAGCTCATAGAAGCGAATCACCGCGTCCGCCGCCTTAAAAACCTGTTCGCTTTCAAATAAAATCGGCAAAAGATGACAGCCCGTCTTTATCTCGTTGCCAAACATCCCGCCAAATGACAGCAAATAGCCGCTTTTGCCGAGCCATGCGTCTTCCGGACAGCTTTTAATACACTTTCCGCAATAAACGCAGGCGCTTTTATCGAAGGTGATGACTTTCCCGCCGGATTCGTCTGTTATTTTTATAGCGCCATACGCGCAGACAGCCTCGCACACCCCGCAAAACGAGCATACAGACTCGCGCCATTCGGGAAGAGCGCTGCCTTTAACACCCATATCGTTTTCTTCGGCTTTGAGACAGTTGTTTACACAACCCGTTATCCCAATTTTGAATTTATGAGGCAGTTCCCTGCCAAAATAACGCCTGTCCAGTTCTTCCGCAAGAGCGCTCGTCTCGATATTCGCCGAAGGACAGACAGCGCTGCCCTGGCAAGCAGTTACCGTGCGCACCCGCGGACCGCAGACGCCAATCAAGACACCCGCCTCCGTCAACTCGCGCTTCAACTCCTCCACGTCTTTAACGTTGATAAACGGTATTTCGACACCCTGCCGCGAAGTAAGGTGCACATAACCTTTCCCATATTTAGCGGCGGCCTCGCTGATTTTCGCAAGCTGCTTACACGTAATCTGCCCGCCCACCACTTTTAGACGCGCAGAAAAACACTCTTTCTGCGCCTGCCGCATGAATCCGCCTTTTTTGAGCGCCGCGTAGTCTATATTATTTTCTTCCGCCATAAAATCCCCCATATTACTAAACCTTGTAATTTAATAGGATATATACCTAAACATAGCGCGTCAAGATTATCGCGTATCAGAGCATACTAACTGGATCCACATCTATTTCAAGATAGACATTGTTATCTTTACCCTGCTCATACGCGGCAATCGCTCCGCCGGCGGCGGCGTGCAGACTCGCCATGCTAAGGCCGCGCAGCAAAAGCTGCATCCGGTAATTTCCGGCGATTAGCGCGATAGAACATTCAGCCGGACCCAGTATTTCAGCGTCCTTAGGCAGCAGCCGCCTGCATAATTCAAAAAGCCGATGCGCGGCGGCTGTCGCTTTGTCCGGATTCCGGCTTCTCAACGTAAACCGGATAAGGCGGGAATACGGCGGGAAGTCCAGCAGGCGGCGCTGGGCGAGCTCCGCCTTGAAAAAACCTTCAACATCAAGAGCGCAAGCGCGGACTATTACAGGGTCATGCGGGCGCAGCGTCTGAACCAGCACCTTTCCATCGGGAAAATAGCGCCCCGCCCTGCCGGCGACTTGCACCAGCAGCGAAAATGTGCGTTCCGCCGCCCGAAAATCCGGCAGATGCAGCCCGGTATCGGCGAGCACAACCCCGACGAGTCGAACTCCCGGGAAGTTAAGCCCTTTGGCGACCATCTGCGTGCCCAGCAGCAGATCGATTGCTCCGGCGCGGAACAAGGCCAGGCTTTCTTCCAGCCCGCCCTTCTTGGCGGCGGTGTCAGCGTCAACGCGGCGTATCCTAAGCCCCGGAAAGGCGCGGCGCGTCTCCTCCTCTATCATCTCCGTCCCAACGCCGGTAAAACCGGCTTCGAGCGACCCGCAAGACGGGCAGGCGCGGGGCGGGACTGCTTCGTATCCGCAATAATGGCAGATAGCGCGTCCTTTATTCTTGTGCCATGTCAGTGAAACGGAACAGCGTTTGCAGGTAAGCTCAAAACCGCAGTTGTTGCAGTGATAGAAGTATGAAAAACCCCGCCGGTTTAGAAACAGTATAGTCTGCCGCCCCATATTCGCGGTTTCGCGAATCTCCTGTTTTAACTCCCATGAAAGACAGCTTGGACTCTGCGCCATGCTTATAGCCTTTATCTCCGGAATAGAGCCGCCGGAAAGCCGCATATTGAGCTCCAGACGCTTAATTTTACCGTCCGACATAAGCTGCCACGCCTCCGCGGAAGGCGTGGCGGAACCCATAACCAGCGCGGCTCCGCTGACCGCGCAGCGCCTCATGGCTACCTGCCGCCCGTGATAACGCGGTGTGCTGCCGGATTTGTACGAGCCGTCGTGCTCCTCGTCAATGATGATCAGCCCGAGATTGCTTACCGGCGCGAATACGGCGCTGCGCGGTCCTACAACGATACGCGCTTCGCCGCGGCGTATCCTGACCCATTCCGAGAGTCGCTGGGAAGGCGTCATCTTTGAGTGCAGTGTAGCGGCGGCGGCGCCGAAGCGTTTCCCTATCGCGTCCGATGTTTGGCGGCTTAACGCGATTTCGGGTACAAGGTAGATTACGGATTTTCCCGCGTCCAGCATGAATTCCGCCGCCCTAAGAAAAACCTCCGTTTTGCCGGATCCGGTAATTCCATACAGATAAAACGGCGCCCCTTCGTCCGCGCCCGCGATTACAGCGTCCAGAGCGGCGCGTTGTCCGGCGGAAAGCTCCAGCGCGGTCTCGGCTATGCCGTCAATATCGTCTGCGGCAAATGACGAAAATCCCGCGGCGCGTCTGCCGGACGGCAGCATTGCCGCAAGAGCCTCTCCAACCGAGCAAAAATAGTACGAGGCTATCCATTCGGCAAGCGCGATGTCTTCCTGTCCGAATATGGGCTCTTTGTCAACGATACGCCTTATTGTCTTGATTTTGAGCGGATCGACACCGGCGGGAGGTTCGCCGGCGCAGTTCACGATAAAGCCTGTCGCTTGCCGTCTGCCAAAATCCGTTACCGCGCGCTTGCCTATTTCTCCTAGTCCGCCCTCGTTGTCTTGGTATGTGAACGCTTGTTTTAACGGTATGTCGAATACCAGACTCAGGTAGCGCGGTTTTTGTTCAAGCAATTTATATATTCCGCGCTTTTCGCAGTTCCGCGGTTTCCGCCGCATAATCCGCGTCAATACCGGCAAGGCGGCGGCACAGGGATTTGAGGTCTTCCCACGCGAATTGCTTCTGCGATTCATCGCGGAGCAGGTAGCTTGGATGAAAAGTCGGCAGCAGCGGAATTCCATGATAACTTTTCCAGTTTCCGCGCAAGCGCGTGATGCCTTCGTCCGTTCCCAGCAGTGTTTTTACGGGAATTTTTCCCACAGTCAGTATCAGCGGCGGATTCAGCGCCGCAAGCTGCCGTTCAAAAAACGGAAAGCAGGCCGCCGCTTCGTCCGGGTAAGGGTCGCGGTTTTTTGGCGGTCTGCATTTGATTACGTTTGCTATGAAGCAATTTTTTTTACGGTCGAGTCCTATAGCCAGCAGCATTTTATCCAAAAGCTGTCCCGCCGGGCCTACAAAAGGCCTTCCGCTCGCATCCTCGTCCGCGCCCGGCCCCTCGCCCACAACAAGAACGAGCGGCTTCTCCGCGCCTTCGCCCGGCACAGCATTTATTCGCGTTGCGCACAGGCCGCAGCCTGTGCAGGCGCGAATATCAGCGGCTATCGCTTCAAGGACGCCGGCGCCGGCATCCGCCGCATCGCTATCGTCCGCCGCATCGCCGGCATCCGCGCAATAGCCGGTTTCCGCCACATCGCCGGCATACGCAGCACCGCCGGTTTCCGCGACATCGCCGGCATACGCCGCACCGTCTTCATCCTCGCAATCGCCGGCCGCCGCCGCGGAGATTTCCTCATCGTCTGTATCGTCCGTAAAATTGTAAGGCTCGCGTTCGTAACGATAACCCGTCTTCAGGAAAGCGCCGGCGGTGTCAAGAAAATGGGCCGCGCTCATTTTTTCTGCCGCCGTCATACTAATGCTTGTTTTCTTTTTCTATCAGGTCGAAGCGCAAAGACGATGCCGCGTCTTCGGCGTTCGAAGATTTTTGTTCGTTCAACGACACTTTTACGGTTGAGCCGTCGCTTATATTTCCGGCGATTATGGCTTTGGCTATGGGATTTTCAAGTTCGCTCTGAATAGTCCTTTTTAGCGGACGAGCGCCGAACATCGGGTCATAGCCGCGCTCAATGATTAAATCCTTGGCCCCGTCTGTCAATTCAAGCGTGATTTTACGCTCCGCGAGGCGCTCTTTTAGTCTTTCAAGCTGAATATCCACGATTTTTCCAATCTCGGATTTGTCAAGGCGGTTGAAAATCACAGTTTCATCAATACGGTTAAGGAATTCCGGGCGGAAATGGCGCTTTAACAATTCTGAAAGAGCCTGTTTTATATCACTCTGCTGCTTCGCCTCAAGAATCAGATCAGACCCAAGATTGCTCGTCATTATGATGATGGTGTTTTTGAAGTCAACTATGCGGCCCTGTCCGTCGGTAAGCCGTCCGTCGTCCAAAATTTGAAGGAATACATTGAACACTTCCGGGTGGGCTTTCTCTATCTCGTCAAAAAGAATCACGCTGTATGGACGGCGGCGCACCGCTTCAGTAAGCTGCCCGCCCTGGTCGTAGCCCACATAGCCCGGGGGAGCGCCTATCAGCCGGCTTACGGAAAATTTTTCGCCGTATTCGCTCATATCTATACGGGTAAGCGCCTTGTCGTCATTGAATAGGAAATCCGCCAAGGTTTTGGCCAACTCGGTCTTGCCAACGCCGGTCGGACCCAGAAACAGAAACGAGCCTAAAGGACGCGCCGCGTCGTTCAATCCCGCCTTGTTTCGCCTTATCGCGTCCGCTACGGCCTTCACCGCCGCAGGCTGCCCGACAACGCGCCGCGCCAGCACATCTTCAAGGTCGATGTACTTCTGCGCCTCGCCGGAAAGCATCTTCGACACGGGGATGCCGGTCCACGACGAGACGACGGCCGCTATATCTTCCTCGCTGACCTCTTCCCGCAGCAAGGCGGAGCCGGAGCCGGCCCCCGCGCGTTTAGCGTCCAGCTCCGCGGTCAGCGCGTCCAGTTTTTTCTGGGTTTCAGGGATGAGCCCATAGCGCAGCTCCGCCGCTTTATTAAGATTGCCCTCGCGTTCATAGCGGGTTTGCTCGATATTTAGCTCTTCGGTTTTCTGTTTTAGCGCGTGGATTTTGAAGATTTCAGCCTTTTCGTTCTCCCAGCGCGTCTTCATTGCATCGCGCTCGCCGGTTAAATTAGCGATTTCCGTTTCCAGTTTGCTCAAACGCTCTTTTGAAACAGCGTCTTGCTCGCGGATAAGCGCCTGTTTTTCGATGGAAAGGCGTAAAAGACGGCGTTCCAGCTTGTCCAATTCGGTTGGACGGCTGTCCAGCTCGATTTTTAGGCGGCTCGCGGCCTCGTCAACAAGGTCAATGGCCTTATCCGGCAAGAAACGATTCGTAATGTAGCGGTTGGACAACACGGCGGCGGCGACCAGGGCCTCGTCCCGTATGCGGACACCGTGGTGAATCTCGTAGCGCTCTTTCAAGCCGCGAAGTATAGCTATAGTGTTCTCGACCGAAGGTTCGGCGGCGTAAACTTGCTGGAAACGCCGTTCAAGCGCGGCGTCTTTTTCGATGTATTTGCGATATTCATCCAGTGTTGTAGCGCCTATGCAGCGAAGTTCGCCGCGGGCGAGGGCGGGTTTAAGGAGGTTGGAAGCGTCCGTAGCCCCTTCCGCCGCGCCCGCGCCGACGAGTGTATGGAGTTCGTCTATGAACAGTATGATGTTGCCGTCAGAAGCCTGCACTTCGGCGATGACGGTTTTAAGCCTTTCTTCAAATTCCCCGCGGAATTTAGCGCCGGCGACAAGCGCGCCAAGGTCGAGCGCAAGCAGTTTTTTACCCTTAAGACCCTCCGGCACATCGCCCGCCACTATACGCCGCGCCAGCCCTTCGACAATCGCCGTCTTGCCGACACCCGGCTCGCCTATCAATACGGGGTTGTTTTTCGTCCGGCGCGACAGCACCTGCATTACGCGCCTGATTTCTTCGTCCCGCCCGATGACCGGGTCTATTTTTTCCTGCCGGGCAAGCGCGGTAAGGTCGCGGCAATACTTTTCCAGCGCTTGATATTTGCCTTCCGGGTTTTGGTCCGTTACCCTTGTGCTGCCGCGCACGGCTTTTAAGGCGGACAAAATCCCTTGTCTGTTGACACCTTGCTGTTTTAAGAGCCGCCCCGCTGTTCCTTCGCTTTCCGCCAGCGCAAGCAGTATATGTTCTGTTGAAACAAAATCATCTTTAAGCCCCGCCGCCTCGCTTTCCGCCTTTGCAAGAATTTTTGAAAGACCGGGTGAAAGATAAACCTGAGCGGCTTCCCCGTATACCTTCGGCAGCGCCGCGACGCATGAGCGGCATTCTCCGGCTAAGGCTGCCGGATTTACTCCTATTCGTTCCAAAAGAGGCGGTATAAGTCCGTCTTTTTGTTCCAGAAGAGCCAGAAGCAGATGCTCGCTTTCTATTTGCGCGTGATCGCTTTTTTGCGCCAGAGCGGACGCTTCGTTCAGCGCGTCTTGGGCTTTTATTGTAAGTTTGTCGTAATTCATGATTAATTTTTACATTATCTAAAAACATGGGTTCGCGCAAGGGAGGACTAAAATCTTCCGCGGAGACGCGCCCAAGGACGCAGGAAAGCGCTGATTTATTCGATATGCGGGCATCCCCGCCGCGAATAAATCAGCGCCGTTTTCTAGTTATTAGGACGGTATGTCTGAAACGAAGGTAATCACAGCTTTGCCCGCATTTGTCCAAGCGCCGCCGCCCTCTTTTGCCGCGTCTGAGTTTGGAACAATAGAGGTTTCAATGAATTTGAGATCGCTTGCCTCCCCGCTTGTTTTCGCCCACGAGGAACCGCCGCCGCCCGCGCACGCATTTCCACCAGCGGCTATTCCGCCGCCAGCGCCGCCGTAGTAGCCGCCCCCGCCCCCGCCGCCGCCGCGTGTGGAAGCAGTCGCCAACAGCCCGCCTTTGCCGCCCGCGCCCGGAGCGCCGGCGTTTCCGCCTCCGGTTGCTGTGGCGTCCGCGCTCTCTCCGCCGCCTTTTGCTACGATGCTCGTGTTCACGAAGGCGGCCCCATCTCCACCCGATTTTTTGCCGTACCCGCCGTTCCCGGCTACGCTGTAACCACCGTTATTAGTATTTTGGGGATTGCGGCCATAAGCGCCGCCTCCGCCGCCGCCGGCCACGAGTATGCGGCTTGCAAGAGATTGCGCGTTATTCCAGTCCCCGCCGGTAGTCCTTATGTCCGTAGCGCCGTGTCCGCCCCCGCCGGAGTTGCCCGAAGCCGCTTTGCCCCCGTTAGAACCGCCGCCGTTCCATCCGCCCGCCGCGTCCATATTGTTGCCCAGCTCCACACCTTGTCCGCCGCAGTAAATGTACAGCTTATCACCTTCCGAAAGCTGGATGTTGCCGCCTATATAACCGCCTCTGCCGTTGCCGGTTTCGCTTCTGCCCGCGCCCCATACCTCAATTTTATATATACCGTCTTTCGGCGCGGTCCACGTTTGCGGCGTACCCGGTTTACCGTAACCCGCTCCATTGTAGTTAAGCGACACGGACGGGTTGTCTTTTTGCTGCCACTGCGCGTACAGCGTTATCGAGCTCCCCCCTTCCGCCGGATACAGCGCCGTAGCATCGCTTATGCTGTTCCCGCCTTCCGCCATATCATCCCATTTCCAAAACTTATAGACAACAGTGTTTACCGTTACCTCCGCCGGATTCGGCTTAGGCAGAGTCTTGCCGTCTTTCTTTAAGCCGCCGTCCGCGCTAAAAGCCTCGTTCACCGTCATTTGGTCCGGAGCTGCTGCTCCCGTCATGCTGCTTACGTCAAATTTTAGGGTAAAGGTTTTAGATTTCCATGTTTGATACAACTGCGCTCCGTCTGTGTCAAAGACGCTGTTCTCAGCGCTGATTATCTGCGTTGCGCCTTTTGCGTCTTCCCAGCCGTTTTCGTCGTAATGTTCCCGCGTAAACTTAGGTATCAGATCGCCGCTGTTTTGCGCTATTGTGTTTTCGCTGTAATCGTTAGTCTGTATCTTGTAAGCTTCGTAAAACTTTAAGCCGCCGCTTTTTATGTCTTTCGCACTCGCGTCAGACGTTACATAAATGGTATTTGTCGAACCGCCTATTTCTATTTCTTTGGCGGTAAGACCGGCGGATTCGGCGGCATCTGTAATCGTGGTTTCGTACCATGTTTTTGTGGGAACGGCTATGCGTTTTTCAAATATGCCGTCGCCCGCGTTCCTGTTGAAGGTTACTGTGTGGTAGGGTTTTGCCGGAGCTTCGCCCCATACCGCTGTAACGGTTGCGTCCGCGCTTATGGGTGTATTCAGGCTTACTTCCCCGTCTTCTCCGCCGCCGTCAATTTTCCATCCTACGAGGGTATGATAGTCCCATTCCGGCGCATTTCCAAATTGTACTAAGTTGTCTTTAGAATCGATGTATTCATCGCCCGGGAAATTGGGCAGTGTGGCTATGGGGGGCGTGGGTTTCGGGATTAAATCTTCTTGGGGGGGGGGGGGGACTCGCCGGAAGGATTATTTTGATACGCTTCAAGTTTTGTGTTGTAATCGTCCCAAAGTCCGGCTACGCGCTCCCATTCTGTGTAAGCGGCGTTGTAGGTTTCCAATTCCGTCTTGTCCACAACGGCTTTAACTTTTTCCGGGGATAATTTTTTGTAAGGGCCGCCTTCCGTATACTCATCGTCCTTAATCTGCCCCTCCGCGATGTCTTCCCAGCCGTTTTTGAAGGTAACGGTTATATCCGTTTCTAC
>JAIRZA010000052.1 GCA_031267475.1 Spirochaetaceae bacterium
AGCCTCCTCCAAACCGGTAAAATACAAAGACTGCCTAACATGACCGGCGCTTACAAACTGCCCCAAAACATCTTTAATCGACTCGTCAGGCGTATCGAATATAGTCCATTTTTCAAGCAATTCAAGCGGCGTTCTATTAAAATTAGACGCGATTCCCAGCAGCGAAACCGCATAACTGAATTCTTCACGGTTTATTGAATCAACCGCCTGCGAAAAATAAGCGCCGGCGACCTCTATAAAATGCTGTTCCAGCGGCGTTGCAACAATCTCCCAAATTGCGTCGATTGCGCCCAGAACACCTTCCCGAATCGCTTCGCTTGTGCGCCCCTGTATAAAAACCGCCGCCATAGGAAAGAAAAACCGCCCCTCGTTCTTAACTTCAGCAGCTTCCGTTATCTCCGCCTGTTCCTCAAAATACCTCATCGTCTGCACAACATCGCTTTTAATTTGAATAAGCTCGTCTAAATAAGGGGATATACCGTCATACGCCGCAAGCAGTTCCGCCGCATTCCGCGTAGAGCCTTGCAAAGGTGAAATTGACGAGCTAATCTCTTCAAAAAAATCTATCACCGTCTGCGCCGACCCGGTAAAGCTGTCTATCCGTTCAAGAGAACTTCTGGTTCGTGAATTCACATCTTCGCCATAACCGGCGCGGTACATCTGCTCCTGATACAATTCAAAGCCGCTCTGATATACTTGCAAAGCCGCGATGTACTGCTTTTGGCTAAGCAATTCCCCGCCTTCCCGCAATATGCGTTCAAGCTCGCGCCTATTCACAGTAAAACGCGCCACTTCCTCGATGTTGGCTATAAATTGCTCTGTATCGTTGCGCCGGGCCGCGTTCATCGCCGCCAACTGACGGCTTAAGGCCAGAATATTTTCAAGATTTTCAGGATTATCGACAACCATATCCAAAAGAGCGTTTGCGACAACGGTGTAGTTGCTCATAGACGACATAACATCGCGCAGTCTTTTTTGAACTTGGTCGAATTGTTCAGGCTCGTCACGCGCAAAATCCGTTAAAATCTTAATAGCTTCGCTGTAGTTTTTTTCTTGTATCATAGCGTCCGCCGTTGAAAGCGCGGACTCCGGCTCTTTTTTGCCGCCCGCCGATGCCAAAACAGCGGCAAAAAGAAAAAAAATCAGCGTCAAAAACGCTGCTCTGTATCTAAAAACCGCGCGAAAAAACATAGAATTACGTTTTATTATCGGCAGTTTTAGGCGCTGGGCTTACACTAAATGACGAACTTAGCCCGCAGAGCGGCGCAACGCCGGCTTATTCTTTTCCTAAGAAACCGGCGCTCCCTTAGACCGGGAATTTTGCCGCGCAAAAACCCGCCGGCCGGGGCGGGCGGCGCACAGGCGCAGCGAGCATAATTTTAAGAAAATGAAAGATATGAGTCCGGCGATAACGAATATATGCCACTGGGCGCTGCTTTCCATGCGAAATATCCAAGAGCCGTCCTCGCCCGCCGCAACACCGTTCGATTTTATCTCGCCGGCAAGCTGCGCGGCGGCGGCGTCTGAATCGCCGTTTATATAAACACCGCCCGTCCGTTCGGTGATATTCGAAAGAATGTCAGGCCGCAAATAACTTGTAATGGAATCAGGCTTCTTGCCCGCGGAATTCACGCTTTCAAATGAATCGGTGTCCGGCACTACAGCGCCATAAACCGAACCTGCGGCGGCGGTAAGCACTTTAACATCCTGCTGCCGCAGCCGCTCAATGGCGGCGGTAAGAGACCCGGACAGCGTTTCACCATCAGAGAACAGTATTATCACACGGCCGGCCGGGAAGTTGTCTTGAAAAGCTCCGGCGGCTGCGTCAAGTATTTTTTCCAGATTAGTGCCGCGTGAAGTAATCGCAAGACTGGCAAGGCTGTCCAGCAAGGCAAACACCGCCTCTGAATCACTGGTAAGCGGAACGGCTAGAACGGCTTCGCCTTTTCCCATTGCCACGCCAAAACGGATATTCTTAAAACCACCGTCCAAAGAAATTACCTTTTCCAGCAAAGTTTTAGCGGTATAAATTGAGCGTTCAAGCCTTGACGAAGACAAAGCGCCGCGCGCTCCCGTCGCGGACGGCAGCGGCGCGGAGTCCCTCACGTTCATGCTGCGCGATAAATCAAAGGCAAGCACAACATCCGCGCCGTGATGCAGCTCGCGCACAAAATGAACGCCGAAACGCGGCCCCGCAAGGGCGGCGCACATACATATATAAAAAATTATAAAAAACAAAGCCGACGCGGTATAACGCAGGCACAATCCCGCCCTAGACGGCAGACCGGACGGTTTCCCTTTAACCGCGTCCATATCATCATAAAAAACCGTCAGCAGCGGCGCGGCAAGCGAATGGATACGCGCAAAACGCCATTTATAATTAACTATCATTAGTATTATTATGGGGATTAAGAGGTATAACAGTAAAAACATTGACGGGCGTTCAAAAATCACAATAATGCCCCGCCCAAAATAGCGCGAACCAGCCCGGACGAACAGGCGATTATTAGAGCGGCAATGATTAAAGGCTCGTGCAAACCCTGCTTCCGCCCGCGCGCGATACTCCGGCTTACAACCGCCTCAGATTTATTTAGTGTGTTAAAAGCCGCCTCGAATGTTTCGCGGCTTGGCGCATACAAAAAAACTCCATTAGCGGCGGAGGCAATTGATTTTAGGCTTTCGGCATTGTACCGCGATTCAAAGGAGCCTGTACGCCTTAGTTTAGTAGCCGGATCAACATAATCTATTGGGATTTCGCCGGAACTGCCAACGCCTATCACATACAACGCCGTCCCCTGCGCATTCAAGGCCGCCGCCGCCGTCAACGGGTGCACCGCTCCCGCGTTATTTTCACCGTCGCTTATAAGCACAACCGCTTTATGCTCCGCAACAGAATTTTCCAAATGAAGCGCGGCCAGCGAGAGCGCGACTCCAAGCGCCGTGCCGTCTCCAAGTTCTCCGATTGAAAGTTGCTCCAAACGGCTGGACAAGGTTTTATGATCGACTGTCGGCGGAATCAGCAAGGCGGCGTCGTTCCCCACAGCGACAAGCCCGATAGCGTCTACCGGACGGTTTGACGCGAAATTTTCTATAAGCTCGCGCGCCGCGTCAAAACGGTTTCTGCCGTCCATGTCTATACCAGCCATGCTGGGGCTGCAATCAAGTACAAAAAGAATGTCCGCGCCGCGGTCAAGCCAAACCATCTCGTTCTTAACCAGTTGAGGACCCGCCGCCGCAAACAACAGCAGGCAGACAACTGCGATATTGGCGACTTGTAAAAGCGCGTTAAGAAAACGGAAGCGGCCCGCCGGCTCAAAAGAATCGCCGCCCGGAGCGCCTAGCGAAAGGGAAAGCCGGAATGCTCCGCGGAAAAAGCGCCTTAGCGCCAAAATCACAAATGGCGCGGCGCAAGCGGCAAGCACAAACAGCGGTCTGTCAAAAGCCAGCATTACAGCGCCTCATTTTGGCCCGGCGTAGAGCTACGATGTATTTTTTATTCATTTGGTCTAGCTTTACAAACAGTGTCTAGCGAGGCGCTGATTAACTTGGATGTTAATCAGCGCCTCCTTAATTCGATGTGAACAAATCTTTGGCAATTTGAACAAACCATCATTCCGGCGGTTATACCGGAAACCATACCCTTAATGTAGCACACGCCGCGTCCAAAGCGCAACGGCTCAAGGCGCCCCAAGCGCTTCGCGCTTGGGGCGCCTTGAGCTTCGGAGTTTGCGCTCCGCGCAAACTCCACGCCCTGTCAAAGTTTTAACGGCTGACAGTCGCGTATGGCCAAACGCCTTTATCGGAGCGAAGACGCAAAGTGAAGACGGCTTACAGACCGCTAGCGCGGAGCGCATAGAAACCCGCTGGCGGGCTCAACGCTGGCGCGTTGAGTTCCGGAGTTTGCGCGGGGCGCAAACTCCACGCCCTGTCAAAGTTTTAACGGCTGACAGTCGCGTATGCCAACCGCCTTTATCGGAGCGAAGACGCGAAGTGAAGACGGCTTCCGGAACGCCGCCGCGTAGCGGATAGAAACCCGCTGGCGGGCTGGCGGGCTGGCGGGCTGGCGGGCTGGCAGGCTAAAACGTAATTCTTATTCCCGCCGAAACTGGGGTGCAATAAAAAGAAACCGCGCTTTCCCGCTTGCTATTATTTAACATCCTGTTAAAATCCCGTCCAACCGTTTTGCCAATGGCATAGCCTATTAAAGCTCCGGCAAAAACCTCGGACATCCAATGAACATCCAGTGTAACGCTAAACCCAATCAGCGCGGCATAAGAATACGCTGCTATTTTTAGAATAAGATTATCACTGTATATTTCTGTTATAGCGGCGGCGGCGGCAAAGGCGTTTGCGGCGTGGCTGCTTGGCCAGCCTCCGACAGGATTCATATTGAACCATTTAAATTCGCCGCTAAAATCATCCGTTCTGGGGTTTCTTGAATGATCGAGTTTATTTACAAGTCCCGGCAACGCTCTGCCGGTAATCATTTTCAGCGGAGATTGAATAAAGAGTGTTAATAATGCTGATTGCGCCAGCGCTAAACCGGCGACTTGTAATTTCTTGTCTTTAACCGACCGTCCCGACATATAAACAATTACAGGCGCTATCACCGGGGCAATATAGCCGATATACAAACCGGGTGTGCCTAAGTCAGACAGCCACCTATTATGGTATACCATGTCTCTCCATTTCCAATCTAAACCTGTTTCAATAAAAATATATGTTTCCGCCGCCGCGCCGGCAAAATTCATTCCATAATTATATGTTATTGAATTTAAGGTGTTCTCAAAAATATTATGAAAAATGCCCGGAATGGGCGCGATGGAGGTGTGGTCGCTTTGTCCGTACAGCTTTAATTGGAAAATGAAAAAAGCAAGCGCGAAAAAAATAAGTTTGCAACGTCTCTCAAAATATTTCATGTCAGGCCTGCCAGCCGCAGCGGATTTTGTGTGTGTGTGGGGGGGGGGGGGGATTACTCTTTATTTCAGTTTTCATGCGTTTTCCGCCTCTATTGCGCGCAGCTTCCGCTCCGCGCAATCCCAGCCGTTTGGGGTGTTTTATGTGGAAACACTCCCATTTATTATGCGGCAAAGTATTTTATTCGGCCGCTTAACAAGCAGCGTTTTTGTCATTACAGAATTGGATTTTAACAGCAACTCTGTTGGCTGTTGTTAAAACTCAACACATGGTTCATGGTTATTTAAATATACACTAACTTCAATGAATATTGAAAATTATCATTAATCCGGTCTAATATTTAAATACATTGTCAAATGAGGCTGTTCCAAAACTTCAGTTTTTGGGGAGACAAGCAAAGCTTGTCCAGCAACCTATAAAAACCGCAGTTTTGTCGTCATCATGACGCGCCCGTAGGGCGAAAAACTGCAAGAGC
>JAIRZA010000066.1 GCA_031267475.1 Spirochaetaceae bacterium
TCGCAGAAGTAGCGTTAGAAAATAATTTGTATATCTTACACAATGATAATGATTATACAAATATGGCAAAAATAATAACTGAATTAAAAATATATTAAAGGCGACCTACTGCACATAACGGAACTGTTTACGCGCCCCAGCTACGCTGGGGACGCCGCCAGTAGGCGGCTCTGGGTTACATTTCGCTAGGCCGCTTCGCTCCCACGCTCAACTCCACCCACATTTTTTTTGCCCTGGTCGCCTTTCCTTCGGAAAGGATGTTGCGCAAAGCCCTTATCCGGGCTGTCATCGGACTAAAGTCCGCAACGTCATAAACAGCCGGAACGTTATGTGTCATTTGCCCTAAAAATTTTTAAAATATATTGACAAAACACACAAAAAAATTATAATATAGACTTGAAATGAAATGCAGGAGGAAAAAATGGACTCTGGTTTACTTTATGTTGTATATAATGAATGGATTCGTGATCCTGATACGGATGAAATGCCTTATAAAATAGGTATCACAAAAAATTCTGTTGACGATCGGTATTATGGTCTTGGGTTGAAAATGCCTGGAGAATTTAAAACAGTATTTGCATATAAATTTCATGATAATAGATCTATTGAACAGTTAGTTCATGGTATGTTAAATCAATTATGTGTAAATGGAGAATGGTTTAATGTTAATAAAACAGCACTTGATAGTATACAACAAAGTTGTAAACTTATGGGTGGTGAATTAGTTACTGAGAAAATTGAAGATGAAATTGAGATTGAAACAGAATCAAAGGACTTTACACAGTATAAATTTAACGGTGAGGAATATGGAAAGAATAGATTAGTATTAGCAGTTGTTAAGGAATATATAAAAGATAATAATACTGTTTCATTAAATGATTTACAGAATGTATTTGAGAAAAAGCTACAAGGAAGTTTAGGGGTTGTTGATGAATATGCTAATGCTGAAGATATATATATAAGAACGGGGATTAAACGACATTTTATTGATGATGCGATAGATTTAAATAATGGTCAAAAAATTGTAGTATGTTCACAATGGGGCATTGGAAATATTGAGAAATTTATAAATATGGCAAAAGAATTAGAGTATAATATAGAGAGCAAAAAATGATAGATAAAACTATGAAGTACGGCCAAACGACACATAACGGGACTGTTTACGCGCCCCAGCTACGCTGGGGACGCCGCCATTAGGCGGCTCGGGCTACATCTTGGCTAGGTCATTCCGTTATGCTCAATTCCAACGCCAAAACTCCACCCACATTTTTGTTGCCCTGGTCGCCTTTCCTTCGGAAAGGATGTTGCGCAAAGCCCTTATCCGGGCTGTCATCGGACTAAAGTCCGCAACGTCATAAACAGCCGGAACGTTATGCGCAATAAAAAATGAAATTTATGGGGACGGCGGCATCCGTGCCGCCGTCGTGGTTTCTATTATTCCCGTATCGTTGACATATTTATAACGAATTTTTTCGTTATTTATCAAGGCATAAGCTGTTTTTATATTAGGATTGCGAGTATCTAAAATTATTTTCTCATCGACTGAATTTTCCGGTTTTTCACGGATTAAATGGACTAGATAACCGGCATGTATTTTATTCGCTATAATCTTTTGATTGTCATTTTTTAAATGATCAGGATCTGAGGGATTTAATCCTAATTCAACAACAATTGGAACATTAAATTTTCCTCGAGAAAAAATATCAGCATTAGGGCAATCCTTTTGAAGAAGTTCTGGTGTCATAATGGCAAAATCATAATTTCCGTATTTAGGATCAGATGATGGCCATTCATTATGAATTAATTGTGTTCTCGTGCTGTTATCGCCTAAAGAGAAACATTGTGATAAATTATTGTTTTGTTTCATAATATGAAACAATTCTGTATGTATTGAACTTTCAACGCGATGTAGATACGGCGATTCAATAAATTGATCAATAAGTTTATTAATTGATTCTTCGACAGCATTCGCAATATTTTTAATATCTTTATCAGATTCAAGAAAGTATCTGGATGGCTGCATAGCAACCGTATTATTTCTTTCACGGATTCCTAGTGAAATTGCATGGCGATCGTTTTGAAGCCAATTTATAAAATCAGGAATAGTTTTATATCTTTCAATTTCTTTTTGCATATCTTCCCTAGATAATACATATGGCGCTTTAATTAGGTAACTTTCATAGAAATCCTCATTACCTTCTAAACATATATTTACAGATTGGGAAGTTCTTTTTGCCAGCCTTATTTTACAATTTTCAATTTTTAACCCCATAATTATGCTCCTAAAAGTTTCTATTGAAAGAATATATCATAGAAAGAATGAATAGCCAATCATAAAAGAACACGCCCCACCATCCTTGGCGAGGCGCTTCGTAGCATTTTTTACTGCACATAACGGGACTTTACGCTTCGGGGCCTTACGGGACCCTCGGCCTCCGCAACGGCTAGGTCATTCGCTACGCTCCCACGCTCAACTCCACCCACATTTTGTCAGCTCTGCAAAATGCTACGCATTCGCTTATCCGGGCCGCCAAAACGTCGTAAACAGCCGGAGCGTTATACGACATTTGCCCTAAATGAGGTACCGGTCTATGGTCGCGGGGCTTATCCGTATGAGTTTTTCCGCTGTTTCCGGCGTGATATGAAATGCCGCCGTTCGGTGATGTACTTCATCCGCCGCCGCATGAGTGAGGCGAGTATCTTCCCGCATTTATACCAGAAGAAAACCCATACAATGCGTTGAGCTTTCGGAGTTTCGCGCGGCGAAACTCCAACCCCCTCGTCAAAGTTACAGCGTATGTGGGTACGCCGCCGCGTAGCGGGCTCAACGCGGAGCGTTGAGCACACCGGAGTTTGCGCGTGGCGCAATCTCTTCGCCTTTGTTGTATGAGAGACTCGCGGGATATTACCGCGTAGCGGATGGCTCAACGCGCAAAGCGCGTTGAGCCGCATACTTCCAGAAATTTGTCCATGTCGCTGTCGCGGCCTATGCTGACACGAAGATATTCCCTAACACGGGACTTGTCGAAGTATCGGGTAAGAATACCATTCTCGCGCAGCAGGGCGTATAAACACGCGGCGCTCAAGGGCGGCGGCGGCTTTGTAAAAATAAAATTCGCGCTTGAAGGCAGATTGCTAAAACCCAACGCGCTAAGCTCCGCCGCCGCGCGCTCCCTCGTTTTTACCACCCGCCGGTTTATTTCATCGTAGTATTCACTATCCAGAACAGCCGCCGCCGCCGCCGCTTGAGCGACAACATCCATCGTGTACGAATTGAACGAATCGCGCATACGCTCAAGCGCCTCAATTAAAGGCCGCCGGCCTATAGCAAAACCGGCGCGGAGCCCCGCCAGCGACGCTGATTTTGACAAAGTATGCACACTAAGCAGACCGGGATTTTCGTTGATTAGCGGGACACACGACTCCGCCCCAAATGCCTGATACGCCTCGTCCACTATCAAAACTTTATTTTGCGCCGCGCACATTTTGGCCATACCGGCGACATCGCGCAAAGAGAGGGCGATACCTGTAGGCGCGTTTGGGTTTGGAAATACAACTCCATTCTTCGCGCCGCGGTAATCGTCCGCGCATATCGAAAAATCACCGCGTACAGGAATTTCTTTGAACGGCGTTCTCCACAGATTCGCGTAAACCGGATAAAAACTATAAGTAACATCGGGAAAGAACAAGGGATTATCCGGCGCGGACAACCCCGAATCAAGACATCCCGGCGTAAAGAACGCGCCGAAAGCGAAAGCCAGCACCTCGTCGCTGCCGTTGCCGGCAAACACCTGCTCAGGTTTGACATCGCGCTGTTTTGCGACAGCCTCCCTAAAAGCTGTACAGGCGGGATCCGGATAAAGCCTAAGAGCCTCTCCTTCCACCGCTTTTATCGCCTCTATTACTTTAGGCGAAGGCGGATAAGGATTTTCATTCGTGTTCAGTTTGATAATTCCGGCTTTTCGGATCTGTTCTCCGGGCATATACGGAACAAGCCGCCTTACACGCTCGTTCCAAAATACACTTGAACCTTCCAAATCGCCCGTATTCAAGCCGGTTTTAGTATTCATTCGCTATTGAAATAAGTTTTAAGAAAAACGCGGCGCAAAACACAAATTTATCAACGCTTCGCGTTAGCATCGCAGTCCAAAAATGTCTTTTCAAACATAGCTTTTAAATCATCCATGGACCTCGCCCGATTAATAAGCTCTAAAAACTGCTTCTGGTCTTCCACGCGAGCCTTTTCCCAGCCGTCTTCATGACCCTCTTCCCAGCCTTCCTCGTAGCGAACCCGCAGAGCATCGTCCAAACCCTGTTCTTCTATTGGCATATCAAGCTCCCCATACATCAATGTTACAGCCCGTGAATTTTGTTTCCCCGCCTCATAAGACTTAGCCAGCCAAGCTAACCAGACAGACATCCGGCTGGTTAGCGGAAAACTTTTACGCGGAGACAGTCCCGCCTCCTTCAAAATACGAGGCGGCGTTTGCAAATGAAATATCTTTTATCAGACCGCTGAGCAGTTCCCAGTCGGCGGGAACCTCGCCCTTGTCCGACCAGACGCCCACTATGTTGCAAAGTATACGGCGAAAATATTCATGGCGCGGGTATGAAAGAAAGCTGCGCGAGTCTGTAAGCATTCCAACAAAACGTGATAGCAAACCAATATCAGACAGAATTTTTATCTGCTGCTCCATGCCGTCCCGGTTATCCAAGAACCACCACGCGGAGCCGAGCTGCATCTTGCCCGGCAGTTCGTTTGACTGGAATGAACCCATAATCGTGGCAAGCGGATAATAATCTTTCGGATTGAGACTGTACAAAATAGTTTTTGGAAGACCGCCGGAATTCATCGCGTTCAACAAACGGGCAAGTTTGGCGGCGACAGGATGATCGTGTATCACATCAAAACCAGTATTCGGACCAAGCCGCGCAAGCGCCGCGCTGTTGACTGAACGCAGCGCGCTCATGTGAAGCTGCATCGCCCAGCCGTATTTTTTATACTCATTCGCCAAGAAACAAAGCACAAAAGTTTTATAGAATTCCGCCTCGCGCGGCTCCGCCTTCCCGCCGGACATAACCTTGTCAAAAATAGCGGCGGCTTCTTTCTCCCACGCCGCGTCCGGAGCGTCCTTGCAGCCGTTTAAGGCCGGCTCGAACGGCGCATATTCAAGATCGTGGTCGCTTATGCGGCAGCCGCGCTTATTAAAGTATTCCACTCGAGACGATAATGCGGCAAGCGCGTCGCCGAATGAAGCTATCGTTTTACCAGCGGACCTACCCAAAGCCGTCATATACTCCTTAAAGTCCTCTTTGCTAATATTAAGCGCCTTGTCAGGTCTGAACGAAGGCAGCACCTTAGTCTTTGTTTTTGCTTCACGCGCTATTTTTTCATGATACTCAAGACTGTCAACCGGATCATCCGTAGTGCCTACCGCGTACACATTAAACTTATCGAAAATACCGTAAACCGAAAGCTCCGCGTTGTTTTGCAGCTTCTCGTTGGCCGTCTTCCATATTTCACCGGCGCTTTTGGGGCTAAGCGGCGTATTTATGCCGAAATAACGCTGCAATTCAAGATGCGACCAATGATAGAGAGGATTTCCCAGCAAACGCGGCGCAGTCTGCGCCCACGCAAGAAATTTTTCGTATGGAGGCGCGTCTCCCGTGATAAAACGCTCGTCAACGCCGTTTGCCCTCATCGCCCGCCACTTGTAGTGGTCGCCTGCAAGCCAAATTGCCGCGAGGTCGTCATAGCGGCGGTTTTCGGCTATTTCCTGCGGCGAAAGATGGCAATGATAGTCAAACACCGGCTGCTCCGCGGCCGCCTCGTGATACAGACGTTTCGCCATATCCGTCGTTAAAAGAAAATCCTTGTCCATAAATATTTTCATACCTATCCTCTTTATCCCCCTTATAAGCAAGATTAACAGTAATTATATGCCTTAAACAAGCGGCCGCGTTGCGGGCGTATATTTGATTTGCCCGGCAAACCAGCCGTCCGCCGGGCAAATCCCGCGATTTTTCAGGCAAAAATCTTGCAAAACGGCTTATTACATGAGCCTGTTCCAAAATCGGTTATTTTGTAACAGGCTCTTGCAGTTTTTCGCCCTATGGGCGCGTCATGATGACGACAAAACTGCGGTTTTCATAAGTTGCTGGACAAGCTTTGCTTG
>JAIRZA010000214.1 GCA_031267475.1 Spirochaetaceae bacterium
CGATTCGCGTATGGCCGTGTATGTTTCCAGCGCCATCCTCGCCCTGTTTGGAGTGGAACCGCCGTAGCGATCCGTCCTCCGGTTATAATAGGGTGTCATAAATTGGCTCAGCAAAAAACCATGGGCCGCATGTATTTCAACTCCGTCATAGCCCGCGTTTTTCGCCCGTAACGCGGCGGCGGCAAACTTTTTCTGTATCGCCTCTATTTGTTGTGCCGTTATTTCCTGGGGCATTATTTTAGTGTTTACATTTTCCACCGCGCTTGGCGCAAGAACGGTCATGCCGGCTGTTTCGCCCATCACATAGGAGCCGACATAAACCAACTGTAAAATAATATTCGCGCCAAGCCCATGTACTAAATCCGTTAACGCCTTATGCCCATCCTGAAAGGAATCATCATACAAGGCCAACATCGGGAAATTCTTTTCGGCCTCGTCAACCAGCGTAAAACCGGTAATCAAGGTTCCTGCCCCTCCCAGCGCAAGTTTTACATACAACTGCAAGAAATTCTCATTCACCTGTCCATCCGCGGCCGCCTCTCCAACCGCCGCCCGAATAAACCGGTTTTTCAGCGTCATATTCCCCAACCGGGTTTCGTCAAATAATGTTTTCATGCTTTCTCCTTTTTACGCTTTCACAAACTGTTCGTGAAGGCCGCTTATCGTCTTCAGCCAGCGGGGAATGTCGATGTGCTGCGGACAGCGCGTTTTACATTCACCGCACTCGACACAGTTCGCCGCCCGCTCTTCTTCTTTGAAAAGACTGTATTCCATCTCAAAGATCATGCCGGCCATCGGATTCGATTCGGCGTGCGCGCTGTAGTTGTTATAAACCGCAAGATTTTTCGGAATCTCTACGCCGGAAGGACAGTCCATGCAGTAACGGCAGCTTGTGCAGGGAACTGTCGCGGCTTTGCGGTAGGCGTTGAGGACGGCTTCAATCACGCCGCGCTCGTCATCGGTGAGCAGCGTGAAGGCACTCATCGTCTCCACATTGTCTTGCACCTGTTCCAGCGTAGACATACCGCTTAAAACAACCTGCACGCCGGGCAGGGACGCGGCATAACGCAGCGCCCACGACGCGGGGCTTGCCGCCGGATTCGCCGCCTTGAAAAGCGCCGCCGCCTCGTCGGGAAGGTTTGCAAGCGCGCCGCCCCGCACCGGTTCCATGATGTTTACCGGGATGTTTTTTTGCGCAAGCATTTCGTATAACGTTCCCGCCTGTTGCAGTTCCCAATCGACATAGTTAAGCTGAATCTGCGCGAAATCCCAGTCATACCGGCCGATGACCTGCCGCATGAGTTCCGGCCTTTCGTGGAACGAAAAGCCCAGGTGTTTGATAAGCCCCCGCTCCTGTTTCGCCTTCAGCTTTTCATAAACCGCGAAGGTCTCCATCGTTTTGAAATGCGCCTGGTTAATGTTGTGAAGCAGATAAAAGTCAAAATAGTCCGTCCGGCATTTCTTGAGCTGTTCGTTAAAGATACGCTCAACGTCTTCTTCCGCGCTCACCGACACCAGCGGCATCTTATCAGCAAGAAAGAACGCGCTCCGGTCGTGCCGCGAAAGCGCCTCACCCGCAAAACGCTCCGAATTGCCCTCGTGGTACATCCACGCGGTGTCAAAATAGTTCACCCCGTGAGCAAGAGCGTAATCGACCATCTCGATACCCTTGTCAATGTCCACTTCTCCAAACCCTGTCTTACAGGGCAGCCGCATGAGGCCGAATCCCAAAAGAGAGATTTTGCCGTTCTTTAGATTCCTCATTTCCATAATAGTTTCTCCTTTTCAATCTGCTGCTTATTATCCCGCCGGACTCAAAACGCCTTTAACCGTCAACACGCCGTTAGTGTAACCGGCGGTTAAAGCCCCCGTATATTTGCGGCTTGAGTTGGCATCGGCGGTATCCGGCTTCCACTCGATCTTACTCCAATCAAGGGAGTTTATATCATTGGCGTTACCGCCCGGCTTTACATACCGCGCTTTTAATGGAGAAATTAACGAATTGCTTTCAGTAATGTTTTCCGCAAAAAAACAACTGTTGCGAACATCTATTTTTTTATTTTCATCTGTTAGTATCTGATAAACAGTGCCGTACACAATAAACCGAATCCGCAATCGCCGCCCCTCCTCCTGCACGGTAAGATGAAAATTATCCGTATACCGCTGTGGCGCAACCGGAAACATCATTAAATGGCGGATGCCGCTCGGCAGGGTATACCGGCGGCTCGTCATGGTGTCATAGCGCGCCGCGTCAAATTCCCTGGTTGACCGCGCCCTGCTTGCGCCTGTTGTCGCGTCATACGAATCCTGTATACGCTTGTTTTCGAATGTCCAGTTAAAATAGTCCCGCGAAGGTTCCGGTTGAAGTACATTGTACCGGAAGTCGATAGATATCTCTTGTGCTGTTGCTAAAACGCCGAGCGCAAAAAACAACATAATGAAACAAATCTTTTTCATGAAAACGTCTTATCTCCTTATTTTTTTACCGCAGGTTTTGCGGCTTGTTATACTATCGTGCATAGAGTATGCTCTATGTCAAGACTTTTTTGATTTTTCTAAATCTTTTATACTGGGAGTCTATTCCAAAATCGCTTATTTTGGAACAGCCTCTAGGAGATGCTTATGCCAATTGACCGTCAAAAACTTATTGAAGTTTTGTAAAAAAAGAGCGGAGCATGACGGAAAACCGGAAAAAACAGACAGGTTCATTTTATACCGAAAGCAAAATCGCGCGGTGGCTTGCCATGCGGGCTATTCGTAATTCCGGCGATTCCGTTTTAGAACCTTCTTTTGGCGACGGC
>JAIRZA010000231.1 GCA_031267475.1 Spirochaetaceae bacterium
TTTCATAACGCGCGGCTTTTTCTTCAAAGCAACGTATACTTTGATTATGTTCGCTTATTCTATTTTCCGCTAATGCAATATACTCCGGTGATATTTCTATACCGGTATATTGTCTGTTATTTGCTAAGGCCGCTATTGCGGTTGTGCCTGAACCAATAAATGGATCTAAAATTATATTTGCAAATGTTGATGATATTATTCTATTGATTAATGCGACAGGGAAAGGCGCGGGGTGAGGGTTGTTCATTTCTTGTGTAAATTCCCAAACATCGCCGTGAGCATTTGCTTTTGGGGCAAGTTGAAAATTAGGTTTTGTAATTAAATAAATGACTTCATAAGTTGGTAAAAAATAACCGGGATTAAAATTAATACCGCCTTTCCGCCGCCAGATGATTATTTGGCGGACAGGGAAACCAGAAACTATATCCTGCCTATCTTGTAACAGTCCGTCTTGAACACGCCATTTATGTTATAAAAAATTGCGCCGTCCGGTTTAATTAACCTGTACATTTCCGTCAAACATTCGCGCTGCCATTTTGTGTATTCTTCGTGCGGCATATTATCATTGTGATGGCTATACCCGTTCATCAATGCGGCGTTTTTCCATTTGCCGCAACGTCCGTCTTTCATCCCGTTCCCTGTAGAATTTTTCAGGTTGTAGGGCGGTGAAGTTACCACCAAATCGACACATTCTTCCGGCATTTGACGCATAACGGACAAACAATCTCCACAGATTACCTTGTTCAAGAAATCATTCGGAAAAGTCATGCTTTTCACCCGTCCCCTTTCTGTCATTTCCAGTAGACTACAACAGATGGCTTGCTATGGTCAAGCGAACCGGCGGTATACGGGGGTTCTGAACAACCCCGCAACCTCATTATAAACAATGTGGAATTTCCGGCTTGACGCTGATTAGAGATGAATTTATCCTTCAAGTTATGGTTAAACGTAATCGTAACATAGCGCGGCTGCGGGCCGCTTATCTGTTTCCTGAAATAGCGCGGCTGCGGCGTGAATTTGCCGGACTTCATCCAAACGCCAAAATTATCAGCATGGGCGTAGGCAACACTACCGAGCCTATCCTCCACCATATCGTCGCCGGTTTGACTGAAGGCGCGCGGCGGCTGGGGCGGGCGGAGACGTACTCCGGCTACGCCGATGAAGGGCTGGCGGAGCTGCGCGAGCGAATTTCCAGCGTTTACTACAAGAACGCTTTCGGAATCGATGAAATCTTTATTAGCGATGGTTCAAAATGCGATATAGGACGCTTGCAAACGTTGTTCGGACCGGATGTGAATGTCGCTGTGCAGGATCCGTCTTATCCTGTTTATGTGGATGGTTCGGTTGTTGTGGGGGCGGCGGGCTCCGACGGCGGCGCTTCGCAGTCCGCGGGCTATAGCGGCGTCAGCTATCTGCCTTGCACGCCGGAAAATAACTATTTTCCGGATCTTTCAAAGATTAAAAATGACAGTGTTATCTACTTTTGCTCGCCGAATAATCCAACAGGCGCGACGGCGGACAGGCATCAGCTTAGCGCTCTGGTGGACGCGGCGCTGCGTACCGGCTCTATCATCGTGTATGACGCGGCTTACTCGGACTACATACGAAACCCGGCGCTTCCTCGGACGATTTACGAGATACCTGACGCGGATAAGTGCGCGATTGAGGTGAACTCGTTCTCAAAATCGGCGGGGTTTACCGGGGTCCGGCTTGGCTGGAGTGTTGTGCCTAAGGATCTGTATTTCGCCGGCGGAGAAAGCGTCAACGCGGACTGGTCGCGTCTTACCGCGACGATTTTTAACGGGGCTTCCAATATAGCGCAGTACGGCGGGCTCGCCGCGCTGGACGGCGAGGGTCAGAGCGAGATACGGGAGATGACTGATTTTTATCTTGAAAACGCGGGTTTGATACGCGGCGCGTTGAAGGCGCTGAAAATAACTTGCGCGGGCGGCGACAATTCTCCGTATATCTGGGCGCATTTTCCGGGACGCGCCAGTTGGGATGTATTCGCCGAATTGCTGGAAAAGCACTACATAGTAACGACGCCGGGTTCTGGTTTTGGACCGGCGGGTGAATCTTTCATTCGTTTTTCCGCCTTCGGAAGCCGCGCCGGAATTGAGGAGGCGTGCGAGCGTCTTACAAAGGGATAAAAAGTTTATTCGCGGCGGAGTTTAATACCCCGCCGCAAGTTTGCGCGCAAGCCGGCGGGGAGGCTCATTTGGGGGCGGCGCTGATTAGCTTGCGGTTAATCAGCGCCGTTTTAGGAGTGAAAAATGCTTGATAAATCCGAACACGATACGCGGCGCATAGAGCGGGCATTGGCGCGGTGCAACAGCGCGCGCGGGAAAGAGATTGCCGCTATTGTGGACGGGATGGGGCTTAACGAGGATTGTGTTATTGCCGCCTTGCTTTTTGATTCCAGCGAAGACCGCGATGTTAAAAAAACTATAGTTGAAGATTTCGGCGAAAGCGCCGCGGCTTTGGCCGAAGGCGTTGCAAAAGCGCTTAAACTTTCCGCAAAAGACAAGTCTACGGCTGAAGCGGAAAAGATCAGAAAAATGTTGTTCGCCATGATAGAGGATATTCGCGTGATATTTATATGTCTTGCGGAAAAGCTGCAAAGTATGCGGACGATAGCGGATTTTCCTGAAGACGAGCGTAAGTGGATTGCGCAGGAGTGTCTTGATATTTACGCGCCTTTGGCAAACCGTATCGGTATTTCGTGGCTGAAAGACGAGATGGAGGATCTTTGTCTTAGGCAGTTGAATCCTGACGCATATCATCAAATAAGCGATATTGTAGCGCTTAAACAAAGCGAGCGGGATCGTTTTCTCAGGTTTGTAAAATCGCTTGTCTATGCCGAGACGAAACGGCGCGGGATAACGGTTGAGATAAAAAGCCGCGCTAAGCATTTTTACTCGATATATCAAAAGATGCGCAAGCGTAACAAAGAGGCGGGCGATTTATACGATCTTTTCGGGCTGCGGATATTATGCGACAGTTTAGAAAATTGCTACTCGCTGCTTGGGATGATTCACGCTTTATGGAAGCCTATCGATGGCCGTTTCAAAGATTATATTGCTATGCCTAAAGCTAATGGTTATCAAAGTCTGCATACAACGGTGCTGGCTTTTGATGATACGGCGGGGAAGTCCGCCGGGAATATGCTTGAAATACAGATACGGACTTTTGATATGCACCGCACGGCGGAGTACGGCTATGCTTCGCACTGGATATACAAGCGTGGCGCGAGCGCGGAACCGCCGCATGAAAACGATATTCAGTTAGTGAACAGGCTTAAACATATAGCTGATGATTTTGATGATTCCGCCTTAGAAGAAATAAAAAAAGAATTTTTGAAGGATTCGATACTTGTGTTTACGCCGCAGGGGAAGGTGGTGGAACTGCCTCAGGGCGCTACGCCTATTGATTTTGCTTACAGTGTGCACACTGCTATCGGCGATCATTGTCATGCCGCGAAAGCGGATGGTGTGATTATTCCTCTGAGCCGGCCGCTGCAAAATACGCAGATAGTCGAGATTCTTACGGCGCAAAACGCTCATCCGCATAGTAATTGGGAGCGTATTGTTAAGACTTCGAAGGCGCGAAACAAAATACGCGCGTGGCTTGCGTTAAACGGCGCGGCGCTTCAGCACGAAAAAACAGCGCCGGCAAAAAAGAAGCTGGAAGAACACGACCGGCGCATTGTCAAGGATGTTCAGCCTGCGGCGCTTGAAAAGGGGGCGGGGCGCGCCGCTTCTATGCGTGTGCTTGTGCAGCACGAAAAAAATATGTTGTTCCGTTTCGCAAAATGTTGCAATCCCGCGCCGCCGGACGAAATTACGGGTTATGTGTCTCGCGGGCGGGGTATTATTATTCACAGGAAAGATTGTCTGTCGCTTTCGCATATTGCGGAATTCGAGTTGCGCCGCATAGACGCCGAATGGGAATAGGTTCGCCGGTTATGGCTGAATTATGTATGGCAAGCAATATAAAATGATGAATGGGTTGATTCCAAAATGTCTGATTTTGTGGTTTCGGTTTATTGCGGGGGCTGGTTGTAGAATGATTGGTTTTGTTGGGGGCGCAAATAACGGGGGTGTCCGGCGGGCGGGGGCGGGCCGGGGGCTTGCCTTGTTAATCGGGTTTAATATTAGGGTGTCGATTTCATGTGTTATTCTTTTAGCGTTTCTATTAAATGTCTCCTGCGCGACTAATAAGCAAACGCAGCTTCCTGCGCCGCCGCAGCTTCCGGCGGCGCAGGAAGCTGCCGGCGTTGTACAAGAGGATTACAGTGTTACGCTGGTTGCTGTTGGGGATAATCTTATTCATATTGAATTGATAAATGACGCGAAAACAGAAGCAGATGGTGTTTTCGATTTTGATAAATACTATACGCGGGTTGCATCTTTAATAAAAAATGCTGATGTGGCTTTTATTAATCAGGAAACGATGATAGCCGGCGAGGGTTTTGGGTATTCGGGTTATCCTTTGTTCAATGGGCCGAAGGGTATTGGGGAAGCGATTGTTAATTTGGGTTTTGATGTGGTAAATCATGCGTCTAATCATACGATGGATAAGGGCGAGGGGGCTGTGTTCGAGGTTATTGATTTTTGGGATGTCCAAAAAGATGTGCTTGTTTTGGGTATTAATCGTTCGCCGGAGGAGCGTGATGATGTTGGGAAAAATATTATTGAAAGGAATAATATAAAGATTGGTTTTCTTGCTTATACTTATGGTACGAATGGTATTCCGCTTCCTAAAGACAAGCCTTTTCTTGTGTCGCTGATAGATACTGATGTTATGGCTGGGGAGATTGGGGCCTTGCGTCCGCTTTGCGATTTTCTTGTTGTTTCTATGCACTGGGGGAATGAGTATGAGTTTACGCCGTCTGAGCGGCAGGAGGAGCTTGCGCTTTTTCTTGCGGAGTGTGGTGTTGATCTTGTGATAGGGCATCATCCGCACGTTTTGCAGCCTTTTCGCGCGATACCGCGCGAGGGGTCGCCGCCTATGGTGTGTTTTTTTTCACTGGGTAATTTTCTGTCGGCGCAGAGTGAGCCTCCGCGTCTTTTGGGTGGTATGATGCGTGTAACTGTTAGGAAGGGGGCTTCTCCGCCTTATGGTGTTAGTGTTGACGAGGCTGAGTTGCTGCCTCTTGTAACGCATTATGAGGCTGGTTATAGGGGTTTTAGTGTTTATTTGCTGAGCGACTATACTGAGGGTTTGTCGGAGCGTCATCTGCTGCGTCAAAGAAATAAGTATTCGGGTTTGAGTTATTTTCACGATCTTGTAAAAAATATTTTCCCGCCAGCGCCCGCCAGCGGGTTTCCATCCGCTACGCGGTAGTATCCCGCAATCGTTGGAGTCTCTCACCGGGGGGCGTGGAGTTTGCGCCGCAAGCGTAGCAAAATGCTGCGCATTTTGCTTAGGGAGTTTCGCATGGCGAAACTCCAGCCCTTGTAATCGCCGGAATTTCACCGGGGACGTGGAGTTTGCGCTCCGCGCAAACTCCGGAGCTCAACGCCCCGCGTTGAGCCACGCGCCCGCCAGCGGGTTTCCATGCGCTCCGCGCTATCATCCCCACATCCGCTGGAACTTAATCGGGATGCTTCGAAGGGAATGTTTGGATTATCACTACGAGCCTTTGAGCGTGAATGAGCTTTCAGAGATTATCGACGCTCGTTTGGATAAATACCATTTCTACTTGACTAAAAACTTTAGAGGACATACATTTATATTGTTTTTATGTTTGATATAAATTATATTTGCGGCGCACTTAGAAAAGGAGCGTCCGCTCTTGCTATTCAAAGCGCCGTACAAAAGAATCACGCGCTTTCCTGCGTTGCAAACGAACTGCGTGAACAGCGCGAAACCATTCTTGAGGCGAACCGCCGTGATATGGAACGAGCCGCGGCCTCCGGGATGAGCCCCGCGCTGCTTGACAGACTGCAATTAAACAACCCCCGCCTTGACGGAGTCATAGAAAGCGTACAAGTAGTAATCGCCGAACGCGACCCCGTAGGCGAAATAATGTCGGGACGAGTGCTGGAAAACGGACTTGAACTCAAAGAAACACGAGTACCACTGGGAGTCGCGGCGATCATTTACGAATCACGTCCGCAGGTTACAGTCGACGCCTTCGCGCTAGCATACAAAAGCGGAAACGCCATTCTGCTCCGAGGAAGCGCGGCGGCGCTTGAATCAAATAAGGCGCTCGCCGCCGCGATACACGCCGGACTGGAAGCCGCAGGAGCGGACGGTGTAACAGACGCTTTCGCGTTAGCCTGCGGTGGTGAAAGAGCGGAAGTCGAAGCAATCCTAAACGCCCGCGGCCTCATAGACGTTGTCCTGCCGCGCGGCGGCGCCGCCTTAATCAAATTTGTAGCGGAAAACGCGAAAGTCCCGGTCATTGAGACAGGCAGCGGCGTGTGCCATCTTTTTGTGGACGAAAGCGCGGACATCGAAAAAGCCGCCTTAATCGCGGAAAACGGCAAACTGCAAAGACCCGGAGTTTGCAACGCGCTCGAGACGCTGCTCGTGCACCGCAAACGCTTGAACGACTTTTTGCCCCGTCTTGCCAGCCTATTTGACGGACGGGCGGAGTTCCGCGCCGACGAGGAAGCGTACAGCGTTCTTTGCGCGTCCGGGGCCGAGCAACACACCGTTCACGCAAGCGAGGCGGACTTCGGTTTTGAATTCCTCGATACCATCCTTGCCGTCAAAACCGTTTCCGGCGTTGACGAGGCAATCACGTTCATAAACACACATAATACGAAACACTCCGAATCCATTATTACGCGGGACATTGAAAACGCCAGCCGCTTTCAAAGCATGGTCGATGCGGCCTGCGTGTACGTCAACGCTTCGACGCGCTTTACAGACGGCGGCGAATTCGGCTTTGGCGCGGAGCTTGGGATAAGCACACAAAAGCTGCACGCACGCGGACCTATGGGGCTAAAAGCGCTCACCACAAGCAAGTATCTTATAAACGGCGAAGGGCATATCCGTTGAGCATATCAGAAACAATAGCGGCGGCGCGTAAAATCGTGGTAAAAATAGGTTCGGCTACACTGTCAAAACCGGACGGCACTATAAACATCGCGTTCATGGAGAATTTCGCCGCGCAGTGCGCCGCAATGAACAAGGCGGGCAAACAGCTTGCGCTGGTTTCTTCCGGGGCGCAGGTCGCGGGAATATCGACCCTGCACCGCTGGGCGCGTAAAACCGATATGAATTATCGACAGGCGCTCTGCGCCATTGGGCAGGTCGAGTTGATGAATGAGTGGAGCGGCGCTTTTAGAAGCTGCGGACTGCACATTGGACAGCTTTTATTTACCAAAGAGGATTTCAGCGACAGCAGGCGGGCGCTCAACATGAGGAATACGCTGTTCACTTTAGCCGATGAAGGCGTGATTCCGGTCATCAACGAGAACGATTCTGTCGCCTGTGATGAAATCCGCATCGGCGACAACGACAACTTAAGCGCTCTGACCGCCGTTTTATGGAACGCGGACGTGCTGATTCTTTTTAGCGATATTGACGGCGTTTACACTGATAATCCAAAAACAAATTCAGAAGCAAAGCTGATAGAAATGGTTGACGACATCGCCGATCTAAAAAAAGGCATTACGATAGGCGGCGCTAACGGCTTTGGCACCGGCGGCATTGCGACTAAAATTGAAGCGGCGGAAAAAGCGCGCGCCTACGGCATCCCGATGATTCTGGCTAACGGCGGCAGCCCCGAAGCCTTGGACGCGCTTGCTTCGGGCAAGCTGCGCGGGACGCTGTTTTTGCCGCCGCGGCAGGCTGAATGATGAAACCTCTGCATGAAATTACGGCGGGCTTCATTGGCTCAGGCGCGATGGGGAGCGCCCTCATAAAGGCGGCTTCGCGGGTAATAGACAAAAAGAGGATTTTTATCACAAGCCGCGCCGCCGAAAAACGCGCCCGCGTCGCGAGTGAATTAGGCGTAATGGAAGCCGGGGATAACACCGGACTTACTACGCTCGGCGATATTGTATTTCTTGCGGTAAAGCCGCCGCAGCTTCCCGGTGTTTTGCGTGAAATCGCGCCGTACTGCGATGGAAAAATACTCGTCTCCGCGGCGGCTGGAATAACGCTGTCGTCAATAAGAGCGTCTCTAGGCGGCGCGTCTCCGCTGGCGCTCATACGCGCCATGCCGAACATCGCCGCAAGCGTCGGCGAAAGCATGACCGCGCTTGCCGTCGAAAAGTCTTTTTCGGAAGCGGAAAAAACTTTGGAAGCCGTATCGCTCACGCGGGAATTGCTCTCTCGCGGCGGACTTGTGGAACTTGTAGACGAAGGTTTAATGGACTGTGTTACGGCGATAAGCGGCTCCGGGCCGGCTTACGCTTTTATTTTTATCGAGGCTCTAGGCGACGCCGCGGTGAGTCTTGGTATGCCGCGCTCCCGCGCCTATACATTTGCCGCGCAAACGCTTAAAGGCGCTGCCGTCCTAACGCTGGAAAGCGGACGGCATCCCGCGGAACTCAAAGACGCGGTTTGTTCTCCGTCCGGCTCCACGATTGAAGCCGTATGCGCCCTGGAAGCAGGCGGCTTCCGCTCCTCCATCATCGAAGCCGCCAGAAACGCGGCAAAAAAAGCCCGCTCGCTTGCCGGAGAGGATAAGGCATAAAATCCGGCGAATATCCCGCGTAAATGGGCGGCGGGGCTGTAAAAAAACACAAAACGATATAAAATATAATTATGATACGTTTATTCATCTTGCTGCCGTTATTATGCGCGTCCGCATTGCGCGCGCCCGCCGTCTTCGCCATTGACTGGCCGTCAAAAGACGCGGTTATGATAAGCAATTTCGGCGCAAGCGACATTGGCCGCCCGGCTCTGGGCGACACTTTCCGCGCGGAAGGAACTCTTAGCGCTATCGAAAAGGGCGAAATTATTTTTAGCGGCGGCGCGACCGCGCCTGCGGCGCGTTTCACATCTCCGCTGGGCGCTATGACGGTGCTAGATCATGGGGACGGGATAATGAGTATCTACAGCCGCATCGAAGCGGCTCGGCCTGCGCCGCAAAATCTCGTCAGCGCCGGCGAGGTAATAGCTAAAGCGGGTGTTTCGGGCTGGAGCAAAACTAATGGCTTTTATCTTTCGATTTTCGACAGAAAAGACCGCCGGTGGGTGAATCCTTCGCTCGTGATTCCGGCGCTTCCCGATACACGGCCGCCGGTGATTCGCTCTGTTAAATTAAAAAACAGCGAAAACCAGATGATAGATCTTGCCGCCGTCCGTGTAGTCAAACAGGGTGTGTATACGATAATTGTTCACGCGGAAGATATAACAGACAATGTTAATCCGCCGCTTATGCCTATGCGCATAATCTGTTCGGTGAACGGGGTTGAAGCCGGTGTTCTTGCTTTCGAAACGTTTTCGGCGCGTGATGGTGTGTTGATGATGTTCAGAAACGGTCTCATGCCTGTTTCTCAGATTTACGCTTATCCTCCGGCGGTTGAAGCCGGTGTGGTGTTTTTTAGCAGAGGACAGGTAACGCTGGAAATAATTGTTCAGGATATTGCCGCCTTGTTGTCGTCCAGCACTACGCAGCCGGATGGTTCTAATTCCCGCCGCGCGTTTTACCGTCTGTTTATCGAATAGCCCCCCCCCCCCCCACTACCACGTATACTGGCTTATCAAAAAATATTCGCGGGGGGCGCGGGGGTTGTTGAACAAAAACTGAAGTTATCGAACAATTTTATTCGCAGTGGGGTCTAATACCCCGCCCTTTAGGGCGGTTAGAATTGGCAACGCAAACGAAAAATGGTAATAGACCCCATAGTTAAATAATTTCCTTACAGAACGAACCTCGTAAACAATGTAACGCTTACAAGATACCTCGCCCTTTAGGGCGAGGAGGTTCATTC
>JAIRZA010000146.1 GCA_031267475.1 Spirochaetaceae bacterium
TGAAACCCGCTGGCGGGCGCGTAGCGGATGTGAAACCCGCTGGCGGGCGCGTAGCGGATGTGAAACCCGCTGGCGGGCGCGTAGCGGATGTGAAACCCGCTGGCGGGCGCGTAGCGGACGTGAAACCCGCTGGCGGGCGCGTAGCGGACGTGAAACCCGCTGGCGGGCGCATAGCGGATTGAAACCCGCTGGCGGGCGCATAGCGGATTGAAGCCCGCTGGCGGGTGGCGGGCTGGCAGCCGCGTATGCCAATCGCCATTACCGGAGCGAAGACACAAAGTGAAGACAGCTTACAGACCGCTAGCGCGGAGCGCATGGAAACCCGCTGGCGGGCGCTTGCTTATGGAAGTTTGTAATTTACACGGTGGGGGGGTGGGGGCGTTTTCACGGCAAAAATACTTTTGCCGTGAAATGTCCGGCGTTAGCCGTCAATCAAAAGAAATCAGAACCTTTCGCACGGTAGCGTTATTTTTTTCGGTATATTCAAAGGCTTCCGCCATTTGCGTAATAGGATAAACTTTTGAGACAAAACCAGAAAGCGGCAACTGACCTTTTTTGATAAAATCTATAACAACAGGAAAACGTTTCGTCTGCAAACGCGAGCCGCAGATTGTAATCTCTTTTTTTATGATGTTTACCGGCGCAATATCGCTTGGAATTTCGCTAAAACTCAATTCCACAACACGCCCCGCAGTTGATGTTATCAACACCGCGTCTTCAAATGTTTTTTTAATACAGACCGCGTCTATCGTTACGTTTGGACCCGTTCCGCCAGTTATTTCGTTTAACCTGTCAACCAAATTTTCCTTGCCGGAATTAATTACATAATCCGCGCCGCGGCTTTTTGCGTACGCCAGCTTATCGTCAACAAGATCCGATACAATAACAATAGCGCCGTATAACTTTGCCAAAGACGCGACAGTAAGACCTATCGCGCCCGCGCCCATAACAAGAACATAATCGCCTTTCTGCACATTGCCGCGGTAACAAGCCTGAGCGCCTATTGTGAACGGTTCGATAAGCGCGGCTTCGTCCCATGAAAGACCGTCCGGCAGAATATGCGCGTTAGCCTCCGGCACTACAACATATTCGGCGCAGCCGCCGTCAACATGAACACCAAATACTTTTAGGTTTAGACAAACATTTCCGCGCCCCTGCCGGCAGGCGTAACAATCCCCGCAGTACATTATCGGCTCAACGACAATACGGTCGCCCTTCTTCACGGATTTAACACCAGCGCCTGTTTCAACAACCTCGCCCACAAATTCGTGTCCCCAAACACGCGGATACACGGCAAAAGGATTTTTGCCGTGCAGAATATGAATGTCAGACCCGCAAATACCCACGCGCTTAATCTTAACAAGCACATCGTCCGCGTTTTTTATTTTTGGAATTTCCCGTTCAGTCAACTTCAAAACGCCGGGCGTTTCAACAACTCCTACTTTCATTATAATCTCCTATTTTCAATATAATTAATTTGCGGCGGTACATATCACCCTGTGGGCGCTCTCACGCTCACAGGGTAGAAGGTCAACCGCCAAGCCATTTCATCGGCACAGTTACCAACGGCGGGAAGAATATCAGTAAGAAGACAAGCAAAACTTGAGCTATATAGTAAGGTATTACCGGCGGTAATATCTCTTCCATTTTTACCTTGCCGGTGGCGCAGGCGACATTCAACACAGGACCTACAGGCGGAGATGTCAGCCCCAGCACATTGGAAAGCGTAAAGACAATACCGAAGTAAAGCGGGTCTATGCCGGCGGCGCGTATAAGCGGCAGCATGATGGGGCACATAATCAGAATAGTAGGCACAACATCAACGGCGACGCCCATCAAAATTATGATTACTTGCAACAGGAAATTAAGCAGCATCGGGCGCGAGGTAAAATCTACAAGCGCCGCGGTTATAACTTGAGGCATACGGCCTATAGTCATTATGTAGGCGGCAACCTGCGCGGTAGCGGCAAGGAACATGACAACAGCCGACATCTTTGCGGATGAAATGAAAGCCATAAAGAGCGCTTTCGGCTTTAGCTCGCGATAGATGAATATGCCAATAACCAGAGCGTAGACAACAGCAATAACACCAGCTTCAGTCGCGGTAAATTTTCCGCTGCGAAGACCTACCAATATTATGATAGGCAGCAACAATGCCCACAATCCGTTTAGAAATATCATTATCGTTTCTTTGAATGACGGCTTGGGCGCGTCAGATTTAATCGCGTCCTTGCGGGAAACTATGAACCACGTAACGCACATGATGATAGTAAGGTATACAGCTGGCGCTATACCGCCAAGGAACAATGATTTTATCGAGACACCTGCGGTAACACCGTAAATAATCATTGGGATAGAAGGCGGCATAATAGGCGATACAAGATTCGCGGAAGCGACAAGACCCGCCGACTTAGCGCGATTATAACCGGATTTAACCATCATCGGGATGAGTATTGCGCCCAATGCGGCGGTACTCGCGACAGCCGATCCTACGAGACTCGCGAATATCAAACAGGCGAATATGGCGACATAGCCTAAGCCGCCTCTTACGCGCCCAAGGAAAATGTTACAGAAAGCTATTATGCGCTTTGTCAAACCACCGCGATTCATCAATTCGCCGGCTAAAATGAAAAATGGCAGAGCCATCATCGTTACACTGTCTGTCCCGCGCATAAGCTGGGCGGCGACAGTCTGCGGGTTTGTAGCCACGCCGCCAATGTGCATAGCTGTCGCGGACGCTGTAAACAAAAGCGAAAACGCGATAGGCAGCCCCAGCATTATCGTAATTACAAGATAAACTAAAAACATTATTACTAAAAACATGAACAACCTCCTTTAATCAATAGCTTCCGCAGTTTCTTCGGGTGTGTCGTCCGCTATTTTTATAAGCTCTGCAACAGACATTTTTAATATCAGCAGCCGGAATAAATTTGCCGCCGCTATTACTATAATGGAAACACCCGTTAGTATGCCGATAGCGTAGACCAAGAAGGTGGGATATTGAGTCGCCACCCAGCGATCGTTCAGATTCTGCATCGTTAATCCCCAGCTTCCCTGCGTGAGTATTACCATAAGCCAAATTACAGAAATTTGAATTAAGGCGTAGACGACTTTTTGCAAAAGCGGCGAAATGCGCAGAAGTACGGACTCTATCAATAAATGCCGGTTGTCGCGCATAGCGCCTATAGTGCCAAGATAAACAAGGTATATAAAACAGAGACGCGCGATTTCTTCCGACCATGCGAATCCCTTATTGAACTGACGCAGTACAACGTTCATGAAAACTAATATTATCATTACTGCTAAAAAAAACGCGATTAGTATTTCAACGCCTTTGAACAGCGTGTTTAGAAATTTTTTCAATTTTTCCTCCAAAAATATATTGGATTTGTTCTATAACCCGGTTGGCTATCGAACAAGTCTTTATGCTTGCCGTATTTTTAAATAAAATCACGCGCTAACTGCGGGCGCGCATCGTGTAAACGCTATGGTGAAATGAATACCGGTGTATGGGCGGCGGATTTCTGGGAAAGATTGCTCTCCCAAAAATCCGCGCTTTAATGATAGTGTTATTTTACAGCTTTTACTTTCTCGATCAGCGCCGGCGCCCATGAGGCGTTATCGGAGAGCAATTTGTCGGTAAGCGGTTTTATCATCGTGATGATACGCTCTTGATCCGCTGTCGTACACGGGGTAACGGTAATACCTTTGCTTTGCAGGAATTTGCGGTCGTTGTCGAGGCTTACGATATAATCATCCCATGCTTTTTCGCTGGCTTTTTTGGCCGCGTCTCTTACAACTTTCTGCAAATCCTCGGTAAGCCCGTCAAGAAACTTGGCTGACACAACGATTTCAAGCGTAGCCACAATGTGGTTAGTCTCGTACAAATATTTCTGAACCTCGTAGAGGTGCTCGCTTATCACAGTTACCATGCCGTTATCCTGACCATCGACAACGCCGGTTTCAAGAGCGCTGAAAAGCTCGCCAAGCGGTATAACCTGAGCGCTCGCGCCAAGGTTTTCGGCTATGCCTACGTGTATCGGATTGCCGGGCATACGGAACTTTTGACCCCTGAAATCATCAACAGTTGTAAGTTTTTTGTTGCTTGTGAAAGTACGGGCGCTGTTCGGACCCCAGCCGATAAGATAAACGGTAGGAAATTTTTCGTGGAACTGAGCGTTCACTCCTTCCGCAATAGGACCCGTCCAAACTTTTTTGGCGTGCTCGATATTCCGGTACAGGAACGGCCAGTCTGAAATCAACATAACAGGGAATTCCTGATTCATCGGGGTGCCTACAATGGCTACTTCGATAGTGCCGTTCCTTACACCGTTCCATAAATCCGCTTCATTTCCAAGCGTGCCGCTGTGGTATACCTCGACTTTAATCTTGCCGCCTGAATTCTTTTCGACTTCCGCCTTAAAGATGTTATCGATAGCCGCCGCCATGGGGTGTGTTTCACTCCAATTGTCGACAACTTTAATAGTATTAGCGCCGTCCGCCTGCTTGCCGCCATTCGCGAATACAGTAGCTGTGACGCAAAGCGCCGCTAATCCCAAAGCCACAATTTTTGATAGCTTCATTCTTCTCTCCTCCAATGTGATTGAAAATTTTCTAAATTATAATACGCTCTGTTATTATTTGTCAAAGAATTTATTTACCGCTTTACA
>JAIRZA010000222.1 GCA_031267475.1 Spirochaetaceae bacterium
ACGGCTTTTCTATAAAATTCAATGTCCCGTTGAGCAGCGAAGATTTGAGCTCGGCTTTCGCGTCATGGTTGTAGTTCAATGTAAGCGTCGCTAAACCCTCTTCCCAATGAGCGTAAAACTTCGCGTTGTTATCCGGCGGAGTGTACGGAGTGAACGGCTCTCCGCCGTCGGGAAGAGTGTACCAGCCGGTAAAGCCGTGATTTGCTTTTGCAGGCGGATATGCCGCCGCCGCCTTCGCCGGGTATGTTACGGTAACAGTCTGCTCGGCCTCCCCTTGCGGGCTAACCCCCTCTCCCGCGTAAAAGGTTATGCTGTACTGCTTCCCCTCCCAACGCGCGTATACCGTCCGCGTCTCCTCGATTGTCCCGGGCGGATTGTACTCCACTCCTTCCGCCGTGCACCAGCCTTTGAATGTATAATGCGGATACTCCGGCGTATTCATCTGCGTAAGCGCAAGCGGTGTTTCGCAGTTCCCCGGTATCTCTACAACGGCGGGCTCGTCCTGCGGATTCGGGCCGGGGTAGTTGTAGTCAAACCTCAATGTGTGCTCAATCGGCTTCCAATGGGCGTATATCTCTTTTGGCTCCAACAGCGGGGCCGCCGGATCGAATTGTACGCCGCCTTTCTCCGTTTCGTACCAGCCTTCAAACTCGTAGTTCGCGCGCCCTATATTGACGCCCGCCTCCTCTATCCCTTCTTGCAGAGTCGCCGCGAGGCGCAAACTCCACCACCCCGGTGAGACTCCAACGATTGCAGGACACTACCGCGTAGGGCTGAACACGCGGGGCGTGTTCCGCTTTCGGAGTTTTGCCCAGCCAAACTCCAGACCTTTGATCGGATTTGGGGATGCCGCCGCGTAGCGGATGTGAAGCCCGCTGGCGGGCTAGAATTTTCGGAGGAGGTCTAGGGGGCGGCTTTTACCGGCGCGGCGGGCGCAAAACATAGACGATAAAACAGAACACAACACAGTAAAAAACGCTATAAGCGCGACAGTACGCCAATCAATAATCACCGGAATCTCTTGCAAATAGAAACCCGGATCAAGAATTTTTACAGCCCCGCCATTAAACAAAGCACTAATGAAACTCAACACCACCTCAATACCGCGGACAACACCATTAATAGCGCAACCCAGCAACAAACCAAAAGCAATACCCGGAACAGCGCCGGCAAAACCCGTCAGCAGACTACAAAACAAAAATATACGACCAATCCCAGCCGCGCTAGTACCAGCAGATTTCAACACAGCAATATCACGCTGACGCTCAAGAATCAACATAGATATAGCAGAAGACACATTAACAGCAGCCACAAGCACAACAAGCGCCATTATAAAAATCAAAGTCTGCCGCGTAGATTCATAAGAACTATATTGAGCGCTCTGCAACTCGCGCCAAGTATACACAGCAAAAGCGCCCCCCAGCTTCAATGAAATATTAAACGCAGCCGCATCCACCTTACCATAAGGCTCATTTATTTTCACAGTAAGAAAACTCTGTGAAATCCTATCACTCAAAACACGCAAACCCGCGTCATAACTAATAATACACCACATCGCGTCCAGTTCATGATAACCCGATGAAACTATACCCTTAACAGAAAACAACGAAGTACGCGGAATAGACCTGCCATCATCAGTAACACGCAACGTCATCAGACGCAGAACACCACCCACCTCGGCGCCAACCTCGCGAGCAAGATCCTCGCCCAGCAGAACCTCATCATCCGCCTCAATAAGACCAACACCCTCTTTCACCGTTAAATAGCGGCGGCTGCCCGCATCCTGCCAAAACGAAGGATCAACAGCGCGAACCGAAGCCCCCGTCTTACCCGCCGTAGAAAGAATAACACCAACACCATCAATTTCGCGCCAAACACCCGTAATATCAGGCGACTCCAACGACAAAACCACAGCCGCGTCATCCAACACCTGCGAAACATCCCGCACAGGCGGACGAGGAAAAACCTGCAAATGCCCCGTACCCAATTCAAGAAAACGATCGGTAATACCCCGAATCATACCATCAGCGACAATCAGCGTAACCATGATAGGAATTAGACTCAAAGCAATACCAGCCGCCGCGCCCAACAAATAGCGATTTCCCCTGTTGCCGCGCCCAAATAAGTAACGCAAGGCGATAAAAAACAAAGGCTTAATTTTTCAACTCCGAAAGAACACCATCCACAAGAACATAACGCCGCGAAGCGCGGGCGGCGACATCCTTGTCATGAGTCACCACCACAAGCGTCCTGCCCCGTTTTTCAGCCGCTTCGTAAAGAATCCGCGTAACAAGAGCCGTATTTTCCATATCAAGATTACCCGTCGGCTCGTCGGCAAGAATAACAGCCGGATCGTTCACCATAGAACGCGCCACAGCCACACGCTGACGCTCGCCGCCGGAAAGCTGCTGCGGCAAATGATTTGCGCGCGCTTCCATATTTACATCAGCAAGCAAAGCCCGCGCTTTTTCCAGAGCCGTTTTTTTGGACAAACCGGCAATATAAGCCGGCAGCATCACATTTTCCAGAGCCGTAAAATCGTTTAACAAATAATGAAATTGAAAAATGAAACCAACACTCTCGCGCCTGTAGCGCGTCAACTGCTTTTCCGCCAGCCTATCAATCCTGTTGCCGTCAACAACAACCTCTCCAGCGTCAGCGCGATCCAACCCGCCAAGAATGTTTAACAACGTACTCTTTCCGCTGCCGCTGCTGCCGGAAATCGAAACACTCGACCCCTCTTCAATATCGAAATCCAGCCCGCGCAGTATATGCAAAGTTTCAGCGGATGAAGTGTAATCCTTAACCAAAGAACGCACCCTAACAATTATCTTTTTATCATCATTCATACTGCATCACTTCCGCCGGCTTAATACTCGCGATTTTTTTAGAAGCCGCCCACGCCGCAACAGCCGCCGATAAAAACCCAAACAAAAAAATCAAAGCGGCTTCACGCGGAATTATACGTGATGGAATCTCTTTTATATAAAAAACCGCCGGCGAAAACACCGAAAAATACCCGCCGTCCGCCCCCGTAATAAATGACAATACATTCAGAATAAAATTCACCAGCGTTTCTATCAGAGCAAAAAATTGCTTTATATGCGTCGCAATTAACAAAGCCGGAATCATCCCCGCAATCGCGCCGGCCAGACCAAGCATTATCCCGTTAAACAAAAACACACACCTAATATCAAGCTCGCTTGCGCCGACAGAACGCAAAAGACCGATCTCGTCTTTTTTTTCCAGCACAATCCTGCGCTGACCTTGAAAAATATTTAACGCGACAACAATAAATATCAAACCCACAAGCGCAAACATCATCAATTTTTCCGTGCGAAGAGCGCCGAAAAAAGCCTTGTTGTAGTCGCGCCATGTAGAGACACGAATATTTGAGCCGCCGGATAAACCCGCCTCGGCGATAATACCATTTACACGCTCAAGCGGCTCGTCCAGATTCCAGCGGTTTTTTAACTTTATTCCAACCGTGAAATAAGCAGGATCGGCGTATTTGGCGGCGGCGTCTATATTTACAAAAGCCCAGCCCGCGTCATATTCATAAAAACCAGTGTTAAAAACACCGGCAATAACAAAATCCGGCCCGCTATCGTCCGGTTCGCCGTCCGTAAGCGCGTTTACAGCGGGAAGCATATTAGCTATCGAAATGAATTCGAGCCTGTCTCCGGTACGCGCCGCCAGCCGCGCCGCCGCCTCCGCCCCAAGCATAAGCGTATTTTCCCCGGACAGATTGAACGAGCCCTGCTCAATCTCGATTTTTGAAGCCATACCCGCGTCCAGCGAAAGCGCGTTTACAGGCAGCGCCCGCATCACGATAAGAATAGGCCGCCCCGCCCTCCCCTCAACACTGCGCTTCAACAGCCCCTTAACTTCCCTAAACGGCATCACCGCGGAGACCCCCTCCACCTGCCGTATACGCTCCAGCGCGTCAAGCCTGCCGGCGGGAAATGAATCGATTCTGATATGGTATGATGAAACCTCAAGAATAGTTTCTATGAACCCAAGCTGGAAACCATTCATCACGGCGATAATGACAGTAAGCGCCAATACACCAACCGCTATCCCCAATACCGGCAGCACCGGCGAGGCAGTAGAACGCCCGTCTTTTTTTCGTACATACCGGAACGCGACAAAAGCGATCCAAGCCGGAAACCTGCCGCGCCGTAGCGAGCCAACTGTTTTATTTTGCGGTTTTTTTAACAAAAGTATATACCCACGTCTACTATCGGCATTTAATTTACTATATATTGGACTTGTTCGACAACCCGGCTGTCCGTACTCCAGCAATTCAAAGTATCACCCGTCAGACTCATCTCCCCAGACAAAGAGGATAAAAGCGTCCCAGTTTTCATGGAGAAACCGGCAAAAGGTGTACTTCAGCGCCGTATAAAAATTGTCCCGCCGACCGGCCCGCTCACGAGCCTTACGGTAGTTCTCGTCCCCCA
>JAIRZA010000046.1 GCA_031267475.1 Spirochaetaceae bacterium
TTTGTTGTAAACCATGAATCAGCCGAAGTAACAATCAATGTAATTGATCCTGATACCGACAAGGTAATAAAGGTGTTGCCGCCTGAAGAGCTTCAGCGTCTTAACCGGAAAATAGAAGAGGCAATAGGTTTCTTGTTTGATGAAAAAGTTTAAGCGGCTGTAATAGGATTCCCATGGCTGATATATCTATACCCGGAATAAAAAGCCGGTTTGATACAGATAAGATAGTGGAAGGTCTCATGCAGGTTGAGCGTCTGCCTAAAGAGCGCATAGAGCGCACTAATGAAACGCTTGCCGCGCAAAAAGCAAACTGGCAGAATCTGGGGCGGCGCATAACTCAAATACGGGATGATTCACGCTTATTGTATTCATATCAGAATCCATTTAATGAAAAATTCGCCGCCTCTAACGACGAGGCGGTGCTCAGCGCCTCCGCTTCACGTGAAGCGGAGGCGCAGCATCATGAATTTGTGGTAAAACAGACGGCAAGCGCGGACAGATTTCTCTCTAAACCTCTGAGCAATGATTTTCATGTGCCTGCGGGAAATTATGGGTTTTCGACGGGTTCGCATGATATTTCATTCAAGTTTCAGGGTGGAAATTTGCAAGAATTTGTCAACATGGTAAACCGCAGAGGGAATGACGGCGTTCGCGCCGGGCTTGTTGCTGTTCAGAAAGGGCAGAAAACGCTTGTGATGGAATCGCTTGTAACCGGAGAGGAAAACCGGCTTTCGTTTTCTGGGGACATGATAAAATTAGCGGTTCAAACTGGAATTGCGGAGCAGTCCGCCGCTGAACCTAAAATCACGAACATCAAGGCGCTGTCTTCACGCGGCGGCGATTCTATAAACGAAGCGATTTCGGGTGATGGGATGCAGACTCCGCCAATGTCCGATTCACGGATTTCATTAGGCGATGTTAAGCCGTCCCGCACATTGATATTGCGTTTTGAAACCTCTGTGAGCTCTGCGGCGGACGGAGGACTGTCTGCCCAGAAAGACGGGGCGGCGCTCCCCGCAGACGCCGCCGCGGAAACTGCGGGGGAAGAGGCTGCCGCGGCGGAAACTGCGCCCCCGGACGCCCGTGTTGATAATCTTTCCGTGCTTAGCCTTGAATTGAGCGATGGAACGAGTGTTTCGCTGCCGCCTATAAAAGATTCTTCGGGATTTTCGCAGAATCAGTATCAGCTTTTTCAGTTAGCCGGCGGGAAAGAGATTGTCAGCTTGAATATCAATAACAATAATACGCACCGCTCGGTGTCAATACGGAATGTTCAGCTTTTTGATCCCGCGCCGGAGGGTGGGGATATTAAACCGCTGCATCCTGTTTCAACCGCGCAAGACGCTGTTATTCTTATGGACGGTATAGAAATCCAGCGTCCTTCAAATACTATAGACGATTTGATTCCAGGTCTTACCATTACCGCCCGCGCGGCGAATGACGCGCCTGTGAATATTGATGTGGAGACGGATACGGAGGGGATTAAGGATGCTGTGATAACGCTTGTAGGCAACTACAATCGCCTTATGGCGGAGCTTAATGTGCTGACGCGCAGTGACGAGAGTGTAATACGCGAGCTTACTTACCTTACGCCCGACGAGCAGGAGGAACTGCGCTCTAAACTTGGCGTTTTTTCCGGCGACAGCGAGTTGCTGCGCTTTAGGGGGCGGTTACAGCAGATAATGACTTCGCCTTACATGGACGCTTCGGGGCAGGAGCATCTGCTTTCGTCTTTTGGGGTAACAACGGACGCGCGGCGCGGCGGCGGTTACGACCCTTCAAAAATGCGCGGCTATCTGGAGATAAATGAAACGGTTTTAGACGATGCCTTGAAGAGTAACACGGATACGCTGCGACAGATTTTTGGAAGGGATAGCGACGGGGATCTCATTGTTGATACTGGTCTTGCGTACGCGCTAAATCATGCTGTTCAGCCTTATGTTGAGCTTGGCGGTGTTATCGCCGCAAAGACCGCCAGCATAGATTCCCGAATAGCGTCCAACGATAGGCGTATTGAAACAATGGATCGTCAGCTTATCGCTAAAGAGCGCACTCTTAAGACGCAGTACGGCGAGCTTGAAGGCGCTTATACCCGCATGGAGCGTATGTCGAATTCGCTTGAACAGTTCGGCAAGCAAACGAGTAATAACAGATAAGCGCGGCGGCGCGGCAACGGCGCGGCGGCTTTAGAAAGCGGGGTTTGCGCGAGGATTTATACGCGCCGCGCTATCCATAGGGTTGGATGCGGACAAAATGCTTGACAAAGCATTTTGTAATGTTGCATGATTATCGGTGAAAGACAGACAAGGAGCTTTCCGCCATTATGGAAAATGATGTTGTACCAATTTGTTTCTGCGCTGATGATAAATTTATTCCGTATACGGCGGCAGCGATTCAATCCATAATGGAAAACGCGAACCCGGATACTGTTTATAAATTGTATATACTATTTTCTGATATTTCTGAAAAACGCATGAATTTATTAAGAGAGCAGGTAAGCGCTTATAAAAATTTTTCGCTTGATTTTATTGATGTAAAAATTTATATCGATAAATATGATTTAAACAGCGCGTATACAAATATTATGTATGGCAGAAAAGAAATATATTTCAGGCTCTTTATACCATATATTTTCAGCAACTACAGCAAAATAATATATTTAGACAGCGATATTATCTGTTTGGCTGATATAGCGAAAATAATAAGCGGTAACTCTGGTTGCATAGTAGAAGTTGTCAGAGATTGCGGGGCTGTCCGCGGTTCTAAAAAATACGCCAGTGGATTAGGGCTGAAAAAACCTGAAAACTACTTTAATTCGGGGGTTATAGTATTTAATACCAGTCTTTTTAAGCAAAATATTTCTGAAGAAAAATTATTTAGTTATATAAATAAGCCGTATGATTTTCCAGATCAAGATATACTAAATATTGTATGCGAAGGAAATGTTGATTTTTTGGAATTAAGCTGGAATGTTATGGGCGTTGATATGAATAAGAGAATAACAACAAAATTTAAGAACGAGTATAATATATCGCAGAAAAATCCATATATAATACATTATGGTGGCGATAAGCCGTGGAAGAACTTTATAATCACGCGCCGGACGAAATATTTTTGGGAATTTGCCCGCAGAACAAAATTCGCGGATATTATCTATTTAGGATTAAAAGATATTGATATTGCGGAACTTTCACATCACGACGATGTTTATGCCGGTATATATGAAGGGCAAAGATATGGGTTGCGTTTTGTGGTAAAGTGCGGCTTTTTATGGCTGGCAATGAAACTGAACGCGCTGAAAACGCGAATTGGACGCGCTCCTGAGCGAATAAATCCCCCCCCCCCCCCTTGTGAATTTTACCGGCCGTTCAAACGGTGTGAACAAAAATATAAGCAAACAAGTTTAAGTTATGTCAAAGTAAAAAATAAATATTCCTCCAATGGGC
>JAIRZA010000068.1 GCA_031267475.1 Spirochaetaceae bacterium
AGGCTCTTGCAGTTTTTCGCCCTATGGGCGCGTCATGATGACGACAAAACTGCGGTTTCATAAGTTGCTGGACAAGCTTTGCTTGTCTCCCCAAAAACTGAAGTTTTGGAACAGCCTCATCCGTCAAAACACGGCGTACAAGATGCGGCGCTTCGAATGGATATTCGAAGCGCCGCGCCCGCTTTAACGTGGAATCCCAGTCGTCGTCCGTTATAGAAACAAGCGCGGGGTATTTTTTTTGATTTGACAGCGTTTTTGAAAAACGCTGTTGTAAAGCCTCCGCCGCGCTTCTACATTCCGCGGGTTTCAGAATTGGGTTGTACGCGCTGGGTCTGCGGGGGATGACGGCGAGGCAGAAAGTCTGCGCGGGGTTGAGCGCCGCCGCCTCCGCCGCAAAAAAATTACGCGCCGCGGACGCGATCCCCTCTGTTTGAAAACTGAAGGGCGTGGAATTCAGATACAATTCAAGGATTTCATTTTTAGTCAGGCGCGTTTCAAGGCGGAGCGCGTTAAACGCCTCGGCAGCTTTTCTAACAAACGGATGGGCGTAATTAACGCCGGATTTTACCGCGATTATACGGGCAAGCTGCATTGTTATAGTGGAAGCGCCGCTGACCCGCCGTCCCGCCGAAACATTTTGAAACACGGCGCGGATTATCGAAACGATGTCAACGCCAAAATGGTAATAGAACCGCTTGTCTTCTGCCGCTATAAAAACAGCGGCGGCTCCGGGGCGCAATTCGTTGAGCGGGACATATTCGCGCCGTATCCCGTCCTCTACCGGCGTTATCTGCAACAAGACGCCGTTACGGTCGTAAATCCGCGAGCTTGCCGGCTGTTCCAAAAACAGCTTGAGCCCGCTGTACGGCGTAAAACGCAGCAGCAAGTACAGCGCGAACAGCGGGGCGAAAACGGCCAACGCAAGATTGCGCGCAATTTTGCGTACAAAATTGCGATCCGTTTTCGCGGCGGGAAATTTAATTCGCGGAAATTTCATTTTATCGTGAACAGCGCGCCTTCGGAGCGTCCGAAAATTTCGCTTTCGTACATACATTCGGCTTGTACGGGCGGCGTGGGATACACGCCGCGCCGCACGGCGCGAAACAAGAAACGCACGGAAGTCTCTCCCTTGCTGAACGTGTCCCAGAAATACCGCACCTCGTTGTCGAAAATCGCTTGATAGCTGATTTCGCGCGCGCCGGACGCGCCGTTTTCGCGGGGCGTGAATTCCGCGTCTTCCGGGGCGGGGCTTCCAGTAGCTAGACGCGCGTCAAGGATTTCCGCGCCGTCCGGTACGGGGACACGCGCGGCAAGGTAGGTTCTGTCGCGGCTGCTGGATATACGCAATTCAAGGCGGTACAACTTCCCGCTTTCAAGCTGTCCGCCGGTAATCATTTCGCCGCTTTCAACATCGCGTATTGTTTGGAATACGCCTATGCCCTCGTCCCGGCGTACCTGCATTTCGGCGGGCAGGGCGTAGCTCAACGCGGCTGTCCAGTAAATATCGCCCGTTCCGCTCCGCGTTACCGTCAGCGGCAGCGTGGAGTCGCGCGGTAGCGCCGCCAGCGGAAAATCCTTAAACTGAAAAACTTTTGACACCGCTTTCGCGCCCAAGCCTTTGAAACTTGCTTTTAGCAGTTCGCGTCCGCCCAGCGCCGCCGTGCTTGTAACATTCGTCTTTACAAGGTTTTCGGACTGTATCAAGCGGTCGAGGGCGGATAATACACGGACGGTAACGGCGGTGTTATCCCAATATCCGCCGGCGCGTTCATTTTCTAAAAGTGAATATAAAAGGCGCGTATTAATGGCGTCGCCGGGGTACTGTCCGATGAAGAATTGCAGTGTCAGCGCGAGTTGTTCGGTTTTACCGCCATAGTAGGTATATGGAGTCCGTCCGCCGCCGGCGCTTAGGTCGACGCCTCGCGCCGTTGGACGCAGCAGATTGCGCAGCAAAGCCCCCGCGTTTGACGCAATGTCGTTGCGCGATATGCCGCGGGCTGTCATTCCGGCAAAAGCCAACACTGCGGGATTGTCCTTGTTGGCGGAAACAAGCTCTGTTATATGCGCGGCGTCGACATTCTTTTTCAATAATGAAAAAACATACAACATATATGACTGGAGGTATGCGTTATTCATATATGAGTTGAGCGTAAAATTGTTTTCAGCGCTGTCCCCGCCCCCAGCCGCGCCGCCGCGCCGCGAGCGCAGCGACTCGCGGTACAGTTTTTGATACTCCGTTTCAAGGTAGCCGTATAGTTTATCCGTATTGAAAGAAGTTGGAATGTTTTTTTCTTGCGCAAGGGCTGTGATATGCGCTATGCGCAACGATACGTACAAGTCGCTCGTCAAACCCGCCGGCCAGTACGGGAAGCCGCCGCCGGGTCGCTGCGACTTTGCCCATGACGCAATTTCTTTTTGCGCGATTTTTTTAGGGTCGGATACTTCGGACCGTAAATTAAGCGCGTCAATGTATTCGCCGAATATTATAAGCGGCAGAATGGCGGCGCTGCGCTGCTCCAGACAGCCGTAGGGATAATGAAACAGATAGTTGACGGACGCTTCCATGAGGCTTAGGCGTGTCGCGTCGAGGGTTATGGCAAGGCTGCCGAGTCCGTCGTCGGCGAATCCCGGAATCACAAGCTCGGAAGATTCGGCGGAAGCCGCGCCCTCTGACACCGCGCCCGCGGCGACGACGGTTTCTGTTATGTACGGTTTTTCGATTATCAGATTTTGAATAAGGCGTTCATTCAACACGCCGGACTCTATCGTATATACAAGATTTACCGCGCCCTGTTTTTCCGCCGCGACATCAAAGTATACAACGGCGTTTCCACCGCTTTTTACCGTGAACGTGTGTTCCGCCGCGCCGTCGACAAAGGCCGCGCCTTTTTGTTTAACAGCGCCGTCTTCCCCTCCGTCATTTTCGCTTGCTTCCCCTATGCTGAGTGAAACGCTTATCTTATGCGGCGCGGAATCGAGGTTGGTAATAAGCACCCCAGCCTCCGCCGTGTCCCGCTCGCGCAGGCGGCGCGGTTGAACCGCCTGCGCGTTTAAGACGTTTCGGGCGGCGATTTCGGTTTCTTTTAGCGAAAAGAGGTCGCCGCGCGCGCCGAATACGCTTATGCGGTATGTTGTGAGTGTGTCCGGCAGCGTGAAAGAGCAGGTAACTTTCCCTTCATGGTCAGTGAGCAGGAAGGGCTCGAATACAGCCAGCGGATTAAAATCTTTGCGTTCCTCGATTTTATCCCCGCCCGCGGCATCCCCGCCGTACAGGTTTTTTACGGTGTAGGTAACCGGATCCATCAGCATATCCCTCGAATCGCCGCCGGTAACTCTGAGCGGGAAATAGTCTTCGTTATAAAAAAAGGAGACGGGATCCGGGACGTGATAGTTGATTAAATCGAGTACGCCGCGGTCAACCGCCATCAGCGAAAGTTCGGTATTCGGCAGAGGGCGGCCGTCTTTTTCCGCCGTCAGCGTGAGCGTAACTTCCTCGCCGGGGCGGAAAACCTTCTTGGCGCTTTCCACTTTTATCGAAAAAGCGCGGGCGCGCGGGTTTACAAAAAGTTTTACCGCGCCGTAACAGCCCTTTGGCTTGTCTAAATCCGGCGAACCGTAACTGTGGGCGGGCGGGCCGGAGCGCGTGGAATATGACGCTATGGAAACGTACACAACCGGCACATAGTTACGCGCTATGGGTATCTTTATTACGGGAACCGCTTCGTCAAACACCTTTATTTCTTCTGTAAAAACGCCTTCGCGTTCAACAGTAATTAAATAGCGGCCGGAAGGCAGACTGCTTTGCAGCAAAATCTCCGCCGTCTCGCCCGGATTGTAAACCGCCTTATCCGGCACAAGCCGCAGTTCTTCGGCGCCGCCCCTATTCCATGATGAAAAGCGCGAGCCGGTGGCGTAAAAAGTAATTTCCGTAAGAGCTTTTTTGCCGTCCCGGTCGAAACTTGTCAGGCGCAGTATGTAAAAACCTGCTTTTGACGGCTTAACTTTTATGGCCCCTGAACTTTTCGCCGCGATTTTTTCCGAACTGTCAATTATTTCGGAGCGCTCGTAGTTATCGTAAACATAGCCGTTTACACCGCGCTGCTGAACGCGAATCCATTCTTCGCGTATGAGCTCCGCGGTAATGCCTCTCGCGCCCCCGCCTCTGTCTAAAAACTGAACGCCGTCCGGCAGCGGTTTCCCGGACGGGCTTACGGTTATGTAATTGAATGAAACCTCTTCGCCCGCTTTGGCGAATCCGCTTGTCGCCGCCGGAGCCGCGCCTATATAAAAAAGAGCGGGGTGAACCAGCATTGAACAGGAAGCCCTTGTCTGCTGGTTGCTTATATCGGTGATTATGGCTGCCGCCGAGTAGCGGTACGCCGCGCCGGCGACAGAATCGCCGCCGGTCTTTTGCGTAAGAACGGCTTCGCCGTCCGCGGATAAAACGCCGGCGGACGAGGACACAACGCGCTTTTGGTCATACGCGCCGCTCGGGCCGAAAACGAATCGCTTTGTTTCGGGTGTATCCGGGTTAAAATACGCCAACTCGCGGAACCACGAGGCTGTCCATTTCGCGTCAGAAAGATTCCCGCCTGATAAATACGAGGCTTGCAGCGTTACGTTTATATCGTTGCCGGCTGTTATTTCGGCGGCCGGCGGGCTGATTGAGGCCTGAAATTTGAGCCGTTCAAAATACGCCGCCGTTATTGGAATATCGGCGTAAGCCCTATCGCCGCCGTTATTGCCGCCGGCAATAACGCCGTTGCCGCCGGCTCTGAAATATTTTAGACGGTATTCGCCCGGAGTTAAATCTTCGCTCAGTTTTATGCTGCCGTAGTATCCGCCCGATTCGCTTGTTTTGCCGCTCAATGACGCGACTATTTTTTGACTGGAGCTTCCGGTGTATTTATCTTCAACAAGCTCTACGCGGTAGTCGCCATTGTATATCGTGTACATCCCAAGCAACAGCGAGCGGTCAACGCCGCGGAACGTAATCGTCTCGCCGGGCTTGTACAAACCCCGGTCCGAAAACATGAAGGTTACAGGTTGAGCGCGTTCCGCGGCCGTCAACGAGGCGCTGTTTATGCCAAAGCGCCATATATTATGCGACGCCGGGTTGAACACCGCCCTGTCCCCGTCTTTTTCGACGAACACATAAGGCGAGGGCCGCCATGCGGTTTCTTCATTGAGCGCGGCTCGCGCAACGCCGGCGGCCATGTTTATAACGGCAAGCCCGTTTTTATCTGTAAGCGCTTTCGCAAAGCTGTCTACAGCGCCGATGTCAGGATTTGACGCGACAAGGCGCGGCGCTATGAGCTTAACCGCCGCGCCTTCGACAGGTTCGCCGGTAGAAAGCGATGTTACCATGACGACGACCTTATTAAAGGCGGCGCGGACGGTAATTCCTAAATCCGTTACCTGTAGATTAAGCCTGTTTTTTACAGTACGTGTTTTTTGTGTATCGCCTCCCGGTTCAAAGGCTCTTTCAAGAAGATTTACGCCGGCGTTAAACGAAACAAAACCTTTGCCCTCGCTGTTCAAATAAGGGCGCAGATTCATCTCTTCAAAATATGTATAATTTTTTTCAAAACCATTCAGTTTGATAGTATCGGTTTTTTGCGCTTCATCACTGTACGGATTGTTTTTTTGTTCAAGCTGGTAAAACGAATCCTTTGCGATATTTCTATATTCAAACAGAAAACGCGGCTCAAACTGAGCTTCGAGCATACGTCCGCCGCCGTCTAAAAAATTTACAGAACCCGCGGGCGGCGGCTCAGGCTGCGAAGTGAACGCTATATCATAATTTTTATCGAGCGGCCTGCCGGATATATCCCGCAAATTCGTATCGACAATGATTCTGAATTTATCGTTAAAACCCACCGGAAGATTGCCTATCAGAATGGTGGTATTCCAGACTCTGATGTTTTCCTCCGCGATAGGCATCGCGGGTTCCGGGCGCAAAGCGCCAAGCGCGGAGCCCGCGTCTATACGCGCTGAAAAATCGATGGTGAATACATTGTTGTAATCGCCCCACAAAGCCGGGGTCTGCGTTCCGGTCAATGAAAAAACCGGCGCGGTTCTGAACGACAAAACCTGATCCTTCGCGCTTTCGCCCGCCGCGCCGCCTCCCGCCGGAGTCCGCGCCGCGCTTCCGTCCGCGCCGGAATGAACGCCTTGTTTAAGCGTAACTGTTACGGTCGCGCCGGATTCAACATTGTCCCGCAAAGACGCAAGCAGGCTGTTTTCGGCAAGCTGCGTTAAATCAAACTTTTTTTCCCCGCCTAGGCTTGAGGCAATGGCGATGTAATCCGCGATTTTTTCCGCCTGCACCGGATAGTTAAAACTTATTGTTATTTGTTTCGCGGCGGCCGGCGGCGTGTCATCGAGTGAAAAATAAACGCCGGTTTCTTTCTTAAACTCGACGCCGGGTTCAATTGCGTCCATAGCCAAACGCTCTGTTTCGAAACTGAAGCGCGTTTGCCCCTCTATCTTCTTGCCATAGAGCGACCGCGTGGAGGGTGAAACGCTTATCGTGTATGTCCGCCGGCTTTGACACGGCTCGTCGCTTTCAAAGCTGAGGAAAGACGCGCCGTACCAGCGAAAACTGCCTTTAAGCGGCGGGTCTATGCTTACAAAGGGCGAAGCGTCCGACGCCGCGCC
>JAIRZA010000079.1 GCA_031267475.1 Spirochaetaceae bacterium
GTTTCATCGTATAACTCGGAGCAAAGCTCGGCAATACGCTTCGCGCGTTTTTCCTGCGGGGAACTCACCGCGTGTATCGCCGCCAAAGACTCCGCCTCGCGCGCCAACTCCGCGCCGTACCTGCTCGCCGCGGGGAATATACTGCGACGCGCAATCTCTATCATCACACCCGCTTCAATATTCACCTGCTTAGAATACTTTTCAAGGTAAATATGGCAGCGGCTCTCCATCTCTTCCTTCAAAAGAACCTTATGCTTTTTGAAAAGATCGATAACATCGCCGTCAAGCAGAACACGCAGCGCGTCCGGCGTGGAAACAACATTTGGCAGCCCGCGCCTCTCCGCCTCGCGCACCCATTCATCGGAGTAGCCATTACCATTAAACACAACACGGCGATGCTTCGAGTACGATTCTTTTATAACCGCCTGAATAGCCTCGTTCTTGTTGGACGCCTTCTCCAGCTTGTCTGCGAATTCTTCAAGAACCTGCGCCACCGCCACATTAAGGTAAGTATTCGGGGTCGCTATAGACTGGGACGAACCAACCATGCGGAACTCAAATTTGTTGCCCGTGAACGCAAAAGGGCTCGTCCGGTTGCGGTCGGAAACATCCTTAGGCAGCTTTGGCAGACTCGTAACGCCCAGTGTGATGCTGTCTTCCGTTCCAGCGGAGCGCCCGCTCTTTCCATCCGCTATGTTGTCAAAAATCTCGGTCAGCGGACCGCCAAAGAATATCGATACGATAGCAGGCGGCGCTTCGTTAGCGCCCAGACGGTGCTCGTTGCCGGCGGTAGCGACCGATGAACGCAGCAAAAGCGCGTAGCGGTCTACCGCCTCGATAACCGCGGCGGTAAAGAGCAGGAAGCGGGCGTTGGATTCAGGGTTTTCACCCGGTTCAAACAGATTTATGCCGTCGTCCGTGCTTATCGACCAGTTGTTATGCTTGCCGGAGCCATTCACGCCGGCGTAAGGCTTTTCGTGCAGCAGCGCTTCCATGCCGTGCCTTCGCGCCACACTGTGCAATGTTTCCATCACAACCTGATTAGCGTCAACCGCGCTGGTGGTATTACTGTACACCGGCGCTATCTCAAACTGATTAGGCGCAACCTCGTTATGCTGCGTTTTCGCCGCGATGCCTAGTTTCCACAACTCATAATTCAGCTCGCGCATGAATCTTGCGACCCGCTCTTTTATCGCGCCAAAATAGTGGTCTTCCATTTCCTGACCCTTGGCCGGAATGTTGCCGAACACGGTACGGCCTGTCAGCAAAAGATCGGGGCGTTTATCAAAATACGCCTTATCTACCAAAAAATATTCCTGCTCCGGCCCAACGGTCGCGGACACGCGCTTGCTGGTAACATTGCCTATCGCCCGCAGCACACGCACAGCCTGCTTGTTCAGAGCGTCCATAGAGCGCAGCAGCGGCACTTTCTTGTCCAGCGCGTGTCCGTAATAACTAATAAAAGCTGTTGGGATACAAAGTGTGGTACCTGTCATGTCCTGCTTCAGAAATGCGGGGCTGGTTACATCCCACGCGGTGTATCCGCGCGCCTCAAAAGTAGCCCGCAAACCGCCGGACGGAAAGCTCGATGCGTCCGGCTCGCCTTTTATAAGCTCCTTGCCGGAAAATTCCATGATTACACGGCCGTCATTCGTAGGCGCGATGAAAGAATCATGCTTTTCGGCGGTAATTCCGGTCAATGGCTGAAACCAGTGCGTATAGTGAGACGCGCCCTTGGCTATCGCCCAATCGCGCATCGAGGCGGCGACCACTTCCGCGACTTCGAGCGTGAGCGCCTTCTCGCCCGCCTGAACCGCCAATATCTCTTTGTATATGTTTTTCGGCAGGCGCTCACGCATGAGCGCGTTTGAAAAGCAATTTGAGCCGTAAATTTCGGCTACCGGCGACTTTATAAAGTCAACTTCCATAAGACAACTCCTAAATCAGATTTTTCTATTCACCACCACCCGTCTCTATTCAAGCAAAAACTGTGCCATTGTTACGGAAATATTTTTTACAGCGGGAAAAACGTGGAATATCCAAGCTATGGCGCTCTTACGCGGGGTTTGCGTTATTCAAAAATGGAATAATCTTGCGAAACGGCTTGTACGGTCCGCGATTATGTTTCAAAAATCATACGATTATGTAATTTTCGAGGTGATTTCATACATTTTTGTATGAATTTATGTTACTCGCATACGCAAATCAAAGCCGGCGCGGCCTATAATCTCTCCCTCGACAAAAGCGCCTAGCGGCAGATCACGGGCGCTTTCTATGACTGCCGCGCCGTCAACTTCAGGGGCTTGGCAAAAAAGTCGCGCAATGTAAAAATCATCCACGTATTCTTCAACAAGCGCTCTCATACGGCGTCCAATGAAGCGTTCTATGCGCTTCTCTGTGATGGGTGTTTGTCTTATTTCGAGTGTCTGTTTCCGCTCGCCGGCGGTTTTTTTTGACGGGCGGGCTTTGAGTGTATACGCGGGGACTCCGTCTTCGCGGGAAAAAATAAAAACGCCAAGCCAGTCCATCATCGCGGCGTTTTGAAAATCTAGCAAAATATTAAAATCGGTGTCTGTTTCACCGGGGAAGCCTGTTAAAAAAGTGGAGCGTATCACGCTGTCCGGGAGGGTTGTTCGGATGTGTTCTATCAAATTTAGGTATTCGTCCGCGCCGCCGCGCCTGTTCATCGCTCGCAGCAATGTGGGGGATGCGTGTTGAAATGGTATGTCGAAATAGGGTAAAAATCGTTTGTCCCCCGCTATTATGTCGAGGATTTCAAGTGGAAAATGATCCGGGTGCAGGTATAGCAGGCGTACCCAAAAATCGCCTTCTAGTGTTGATATTGCTCTGAGCAGAGCCGCCAGCGATTCGCCTGTATCCGCGCCGTAGGATGCTAGGTCCTGCGCTACGAGGCATAGTTCTATGATGTCGCGTTTTAGTAGTGTCCTGCATTCGTTTACGATGTCGTCCACGCTCCTGCTGCAAAGTCTGCCGCGTATTAGGGGTATGGCGCAAAAAGAACAGTGGTTGTTGCATCCTTCCGCGATTTTTATATAGGCGGAGCCGGGGAGCGAAAATAGTTTTGTCCGGTCTGCCGCCGCCTCATGGGTGGGTGTTGTTCGTGTTGTTCCGGTTAGGTTGAACGCTAGTGTTGTTATGTCGTCGAGTTTCTCGCTGCCGAAAACGGCGTCTGTCTCGTTTAATTCTAGTTTTAATTCTTTTTCATAGCGCCGGGCGAGGCAGCCGGATAGGATTATTTTTTTGTCTGGGTAGTCTTTTCTAAAGCTGATGACTGTATTTATTGATTCTTTTTTCGCATCCTCGATAAATCCGCAGCTATTGACTATGATGAGGTCCGCCTCGTCAGGGTTTTCAGAGAATTCCGCGCCTTCCGAGTTAAGGCGCGCGATTATGTTTTCTGCGTCAACTTGATTTTTTACGCATCCTAGCGGCTCTAGATAAAATTTCAATTGTGCTCCTGTTCTTTCCGCGTTTTTGTTGGGCGGCAAAAATTGTATTCTGTTCAACAACGTGGTTGGTTGTTGGATTGGTCTATTATGTCATGGCGCAGGCGACTCTGTCCGCGCCTGATAAATCATGTTCTATGTTTATGTTGGAAAAACCGGCGGTGGTGTATAGGTGTGTTATTTCGCTCATTTGTTCCGGCGCGGCTTCAAGAAATATGTGTCCGTCTTGTAAGAGGTGTTTTCGCGCTCCGTTTATGATTCGGCGTATTATTTCAAGTCCGTCTTCGCCGCCGTCGAGTGCTATGACTGGTTCTTTTTGTATTTCGGCTTGTAAGGTTTTTAGTTGTCCGCTTGGGATATATGGCGCGTTCGCGGTGATTATATCAAACTTGTGTGTGATGTTTTCAAAGATGTCGCTTTGGATGAGGTGGATGTCTTGTAATTGATATTTTTCCGCGTTCTTTCGCGCTACTGAAAGGGCTTTGTCTGATATGTCGGAGGCGTATATATTCACGAATGGTCTTTCGTGTTTTAGTGAAAGCGCTACCGCGCCGCTGCCTGTGCACATATCTAGGATGTGTATTTCATTTTTTATTTTTTTGAGTTTGTCTATGCGGGTGATGGTTGTCTCGACGAGTGTTTCTGTATCGGGGCGTGGGACTAATACGTTTTTATCAACGTATAGTTCAAGGAAGCGAAAGTTTTTGCTGTTCGTGATGTACGCGGTGCATTCATGGTCCGCGCGTCTGTGTAATAGGTTGAGGTAGTTTTCGTAATGGTGTTCGTCTAGTTGTTTTTCGGTGTTTGCCATGAGTTGTGTTCTGTCTGTATTTAGGGTTTTGGCTAATAGTATGGCTGCGTCAAGGGTGTAATTTTCTATTCCGGCGTTGTGTAAGAATTTGCTGCCGTTATTACAGGCTTCACGTAGTGTCATTGTTTATGTTTCCAATGTGTATCGACTGGTTTTTGTCTGCTAAATTCTTGCGGACAATGTGTGATAAATGTAATTTTAAGCATATACCCACTATACCAAATTTACAAACCCCCCGCCACCCGCCCCAGCAATTCTCATTTTAACGTGAGAAATAACCACGAACCTCACGAACCACACAAACAAATCCGATAGGCTAACGGTTATTGAGCGACAGCAGGGTTAAAATTGGGATTATTGAGTAAATTTCATGTTTTCTCCAAGTCGAAAAT
>JAIRZA010000140.1 GCA_031267475.1 Spirochaetaceae bacterium
CGCTGCGGCTTATACCGCGCCGTGTTTACGTTGGCATAGGATGCCGTAAAGGTGTGGAAGCCGCCGCGATAGCCGAAATTTTTGATTCAGTCCTCGAATCGTTTAACCTTGACAGCCGCAGTGTTGCTGGAGCCGGCAGCATAGACCTAAAAAAATCAGAAGCGGGCTTGCTTAGTTTCTGCGAAAGCCGCTCAATTTCAAGCGTTTTCTTTAGCGCGGATGATCTTCAATCGGTACAAGGCGGTTTTAGCGGTTCTGATTTTGTTAAAGAAACGACTGGTGTAGACAATGTGTGTGAACGCGCCGCTGTACTGGCTTCTGGGAACGGCAGCCTTCTGATAAAAAAGACGGCGCGAAACGGTGTCAGCATAGCGGCGGCAGCCGCGTCTGTAGATTTACATTTTTGACACAACCCGTACTCACTATGAATAGGACACACCCGCCAAAGTTGGAATGGATACCCCCACAGCGGCGGAAAACTTAGCCGCTATCTTGATAGCGCGTCCACATCGTCGTTGTGTCATGGGGATGATAGCGCGTAGCACATGGAAACCCGCTGGCTGGCTCAACGCGCTGTGCGCGTTGAGCTCCGGAGTTTGCGCTCCGCGCAAACTCCACGCCCCTCGGTGAGGTTCCGACTCCTACAAACGGCAGGGAGTTTCGCGCAGCGAAACTCCTAAAGCAAAACGCGCAGCGTTTTGCTACGCTGGCGGGCGCATGGCGCAAACTACACGCATTCTTGCCGGCTCGTCCGATTCGGTCTTTTTTTATTAAGGTTTTTTACATATATTATAGTAGCATGAAGTTACGTAACGTATTTACTATCGCGGCCTCGCTGTTAGGCGGTATTTTTTTACTTGCGGCGCTGGCGACAGGACTCACCATATATTTTAACACCGCGCCTTCACAAACGCCGGTTGGCGCGGAGGGTGTCGGCGTAATGGACAACGGCAATGTAGTAATAGAAATACATGAAGGAGAAAGCTCCATCTCGGCAGGCGGGAGACTGTTCGACGCGGGCGTAATAAGAAGCATACTGTTTTGGGGAATACTTTCACGGATTGAGCATGAATACATCAAAGCCGGCGTTTATCAGATTGAGTTTCCGGTAAGCCAAATCGCGCTTCACAAGATATTGCGCGGCGGCAGGCAGCAACTAGTCCGCATTACCGTGCCGGAAGGCGCGACACTACGGAAAACCGCCGCAATATTGGAAAAAGCGGGAATCTGTTCCGCCGGGTCTTTTTTACAAGCGGCGGAGGACGGCGCTTTGCTTGATGAATACAATGTCGCCGGCAAAACAATGGAAGGCTACTTATACCCCGACACGTACCTGTTTCAGGCGCAGTATCCGGCGGAGCTTGTAGTACGCAAAATGGCGGATACTTTTTTAAGCCGCCTGGATGAATTAGATATAAACAAGGACGCTTTTACACCCGCCGGACTGTATGAAAAAGTAACACTTGCGTCAATCATCGAGCGGGAATACCGGGCGGCGGACGAAGCCGCCAAAATAGCCGGCGTGTTTCAAAACCGGCTGGAACGCGGAATGCGCCTTGAATCCTGCGCGACGGTCGAATACATAATCACCGAAATTCAAGGGAAGCCGCATCCAAACCGGCTGTTCAACCGCGATATTCAGATTCAAAACCCCTATAACACATATATACGCGCCGGATTGCCGCCTGGTCCAATAGCCGCGCCCGGCGCTGTAGCCCTAAAAGCCGCCTTCACCCCGGAAGACAACGACTTTTTATTTTTCCGTGTCGTAAACCCAAGCTCAGGCCGGCATTATTTTTCAAAAAACTTTGACGAACACATATCGGCGGGCGAACTTTTATTGAAAGGAAACCGCTGATATGGGACTTATCGCGGCGGAAACCATAAACGAACTAAACAGCCGCCTTGACGCGGTCGCCGTTGTGGGCGATTACGTTAAACTCGAAAAAAAAAGCGGACGCTGGTGGGGACGCTGTCCATTTCACAACGAAAAGACACCTTCCTTTACCGTAGATCCGGAGCGAAAAACATATTACTGCTTTGGATGTCATGAAGGCGGCGGAGTTGTAAACTTCGTAATGGAAATGGACAAACTCAGTTTCCCCGAAGCGGTGGAAATTTTGGCAAAACGTTTCGGCGTGTCTGTGATACGGGAAAACACAGACGGAATCATCAACACAAGCGAAATTGAGAAAAAAAAAGAAAATCTAAGCGTACTGTACAACCGCGTTGCCGGAAGTTTCAGCTATATCTTGATGGAAACGCAGGAAGGCGCGGCGGCTTTGCGCTATGTAAGATCGCGCGGCTTTACGGATGAACTTATACAACGTTTTAGACTAGGCTACGCTCCGCAGGAGACATTCTGGCTGCATAAATTTTTGCTTGGCAAGGGCTATTCCGAATCTTTTTTAGCCGAAAGCGGCCTTTTTACAAAAGCGAATCCCCGCAAGGCGTTTTTTTCAGACCGTCTAATATTTCCAATATCCGGCAGGCAGGGACAAATAACGGCGTTCGGCGGCAGAATTTTGAACGGCGACGGCCCCAAATACATTAATTCGGCGGAATCCTTAATTTATAAAAAGAGGGAAACGCTGTTCGCCATAGATTTAGCGATGGCGGAGATAAGAAACACAAAAGAAGTGATAGTCGCGGAAGGCTACATGGATGTAATGGCGCTGCACGAGGCGGGAATTCGCAACGCTGTGGCCCCGCTGGGCACAGCGTTCACTGCTGAACAGGCGCGGCTGTTAGGCCGCTGGGCCGGCAGGATAAAACTGTTATTTGACAGCGACGCGGCGGGTAGGGCGGCGGCGGCAAAGGCGATTCTGACCTGCCGAAGCGTGTCAATCCCGGCGTTCGTTGTAGCGCCGGAAAGCTCGGCGGACTTAAAAGATCCGGCGGACATTTTGAAAGAAAAGGGCGCGGGGTACTTGCAACAATTTGTAAAAAAATGTATACTTGATTTTGAGTACCTGTTATCCGAAAACAAGCGCTCATTGAACAATTCAGATTCAAACGGGAAAGCAAGGGCGGTCTCTTCTCTATTCCCGTTTTTAGATCTCGTTGATTCTGAAGTTGAGCGGGAAACTTATATTAGGCGGATAGCGGAAGCTTTTGAAACAGGAATTCAACCGGTATTAAATGATTATAAAGTTTGGCATGACGGCGGGTCTACGACTACACCCAAAAACACTGAGGCGATTGTACAGCGATCTATACGTATGAATGATGAACTTTATCTACTGAACGCGGTAGCGGTAAATTGCGGCGCGAATTCTTCGTTGTTTGCTAAGCTGCGCTCCGCGATTCCGATTGAGGGGTTTACAGATCATAATGCTAAAGAGCTTTATATAACGCTTGAAGAGTGCAGCCGGGCGGGTAGTATGAATTTTGAAGCCATTCTGAACGGTATAGAGGACGGGGCGCTTAGACAATTTGTTGCGGAAAACGCCGCAACTAAGGCGTTCTCTGAAAAGCCGGAGTTCATAGTTGCCGATAGCATAAGAAGGGTGCAGGAAGAGCGTTTGACGCGCAAACAAAACGAGCTTGTCTTAAGAATGCGCGCCGCTAAAAGCGATGGTTTGTCTGTGGATGATTTAATTCACGAAAAAATGTTCATTGATGCAGAACTGCAAAACTTAAAAGGGGTTAATAAATGATAAAAGAAGCGCAAATTGATCCTGTTAAAAAAGAGGATGTTTACTCCGCTGATAAAACATCCGTGTCTCTGGAAAATGAAAATCTGGATTCAGGCGTCATTGATATTGACGACAGCATTGAAAACGATAATCAGCCGGATCCATCGCTGGAAAAACTAATCGAGTACGCAAAAATAAAAAATAATCGCATAACGCACGACGACATGGAAGAATTCCTTCCTGAACATATAATAAACGACGCTGAAAAAATGGAGCTTGTTTTTTCCATTTTGGAGGCAAAAAACATAGAACTGGAACGCGAGGAAAGCGGCGATGAAGAAGAGGTGCTTAAAGCGTTTATAAAAACCGCCTCGCTGGAAAAGAAGCGTTTACGCCCCTCCGCCGATAAAGAAACGGTTATTGACGATCCTGTACGCCTTTATTTAAAAGAAATCGGAAAGGTGCATCTTCTTAACGGCGATCAGGAAAAGGGTCTTTCCAGAAAAATGGAAGAAGGCGGCAATATAATAAAAGACGTTATAAGACGCTCCGGCATGATTCTGACGGAATATCACCGCATAGCGCAGAAGGCTTTTTCAAAAAAAGAAGCTAAAGATCTGCAAGAAAAAACGAAAAAAGAAATCACAGAATTCATGACGGAGCGCCGCCGGCTTTATAATTTTTATAAAGAAAGCCTGCGTTTGATAGAGCCGGATTTGAAAAAATATATCGACCTAAAGCGGAAACTAATATTGAGGGGAATACGCGGCGCTGATATTTTTGAAGACGCGGATCTGGCAAAATTAAGAACTGAACTGCTTGGCTTAATAAAAACGATGGAGATACACCCGGAAGAAATAAATGTTTTTTCCGACAAGTTTGTACAGGCCGCAAAAAAGATTAAACGTTTCCGCAAAGAGCAGGAACGTATTGAAAAACGGCTTCAAGTAGCCTCTATGAAAGAACTGCGCACATTGGGACGCGGGCTTACCATAAAAGAAGATCGCGAGCGTTTTGAGACTCAATTGGGTCTTACTTCCGACGAGATAAAAGAAAAGATACAGCATATTCAACAGACGCAAAAGCGGCTTGAACAGTTGGAAGATGAATTTGAGGAATCCTGCGACAACATCAATCTTATGGCGCGTGAAATTAACTACGGACGCAAGATGTTGAAGGACGCGAAGGATAAACTTATAACGGCAAATTTACGCCTTGTAGTTTCAATCGCTAAAAAGTACACGAACCGCGGTCTGCATTTTTTTGATCTTGTACAAGAAGGAAACATAGGTCTAATCAAAGCCGTTGAAAAATTTGAATACCAGAAGGGTTTTAAATTTTCAACGTATGCGACATGGTGGATACGGCAGGCGATAACGCGCTCAATTTCTGATCAGGCGCGCACGATTCGCGTGCCGGTGCATATGATAGAGCAGATAAATAAAGTGGGCAGAGAATCCCGCCAGCTTCTGCAATCATTGGGGCGCGAGCCTTCCGATGATGAGATAGCCGAAAAACTTGGATGGACGGCGGCGCGTGTAAAGACGGTTAAAAGCGTCGCCCGCGAGCCTATATCGCTTGAAACGCCTATAGGCGAGGAAGAGGATTCGCTTTTGGGTGATTTCATTGAAGATAAAGATGTCGAAAATCCGGCCAGCAAAACCGCTTTTACACTGCTTCAAGAGCGTCTTTTCGGTGTATTATCGACACTGCCCAAACGGGAACAGGAAGTGTTAAAGATGCGTTTTGGTTTGGACGACGGCTACTCGTTGACGCTTGAGGAAGTCGGACTTTACTTTAATGTTACCCGTGAACGCATCAGGCAAATAGAGGCAAAGGC
>JAIRZA010000152.1 GCA_031267475.1 Spirochaetaceae bacterium
CATGACTTAATGAACAACGCACGGTATAATAAACGAATGACTATATGGTTTGCTAGTGGAAACGAACACAAACGCGAAGAACTTGCCGCGATACTGCCGCAGATAGAACTGCGTATTCCAGCGGACGCGGGACTGGATTTTTCCCCAGACGAGGACGGCGCAACATTTCTGGAGAATTCATTTATAAAGGCGCGCGCATTGTATCAACTTGTAAAACAACCAGTAATAGCGGACGATTCAGGACTTTGCGTTGACGCGCTAGACGGAAGACCGGGCATATATTCCGCCCGGTACGGAGCGGATCCCGGACATCTTCTTAGCAGCGCGGAACGAAATTCCCTGTTGCTGCATGAACTCAAAGGCATCCGCCGCCGCAACGCGCGTTTTGTCTGCGCCATGGTATTACTATTTAATGAAAACCGTTTTTCAGTCGCGCAAGAAACGTTGGAAGGCGAAATACTTAACGAGCAGCACGGCGGAGGCGGATTCGGCTATGACCCCGTCTTTTATCTTCCAAAACAAGGTTGCAGTGTAGCGGAGCTTCCGCAGGAATTAAAAAACAGATTAAGCCACCGCGCTAAGGCCGCCCGCATTATTGCCGCGCAAATCACTCAAAACACGCTGGAATTCGGAGACAGCGATTTTTCGGCTTAAAAACCGACCGCAAAGAGCTTTTACTTTAAACACCTTTCAGTATATAATATCGCCATGCCTACTCACATTGTAGCAAAAATGGGCGATATTGCGGACGTTGTGCTATTACCCGGCGACCCACTGCGCGCAAAATTTATCGCGGAAAACCTGTTGACAGACGCGGTACAGTACAATTCCGTACGAAATATGCTAGGTTACACCGGCATATACAGAGGAAACCGTATATCCGTGCAAGGTACAGGCATGGGCGCCCCGTCAATTTCGATATATGCTAATGAATTGTTTAATGAATTCGGCGTAAGGCGGGCAATACGGGTAGGCACCGCCGGGACGATACAACCCTACATCAAAATACGCGACCTTGTAATAGCGATGGCGGCCAGCACCGATTCTGGTATCAACAACATACGCTTCGGGGGCAGGGATTACGCCCCAACCGCAACATTTACTCTGCTCAAGAGCGCTTATGAAATAGCGTCCGCAAAAGGCTGGAAGCCTTTTGCCGGCCCAATCGTTTCCTCTGATATGTTCTACACAGAAAATCCCGACGAATGGAAACTTTGGGCGAAATTTGGATGCTTAGCAATAGAAATGGAATGTGCGGAACTGTATACACTTGCCGCCAAATATAACCGCGAGGCGCTGGGTATTCTAACAATCTCCGACAGCCTAATCGACAAAACCGCAACAACACCCGAAGAGCGGGAAACAGCTTTTACGCGGATGATTGAAATAGCGCTGGAAACCGCCATCTCATGATTAAACGACGCGCTTTTGCCGCAGAGCGACCGCTTGCAAATAAAAAAAACCGTTGCCGTAAGGAGGAGGACGGCAACGGTTAAATTATGCGGTTTTCCTATCGCTATTATTGTAACAAGCCCCGCTGAAAGAGGTTACACTAACTATAACATTTTTCAAAATTAAGAAAGCGCTGATTCTTTTGAATGTGAACAGGGCGGCGATGATTAGCCGCAAGTTAATCACCGCCGCCTTAACAGCGCTTTGCGAAAACTGCAACTAGGCGCATAAACCGCCGAAACATACCGAAATCCACCAATACCTGCGGGCTTACTTAGACTTGGCTGTTTGTGGTATCTTTTTACAAGAGAGGCTGTTCCAAAACTTCAGTTCTTGGGGAGACAGGCTTTGCCTGTCCAGCAACCTATAAAAACCGCAGTTTTGCAGCCCCTAGGGCGAAAAACTGCAAGAGTCTGTTCCAAAATAACCGATTTTGGAACAGACTCAAGAATTACACTTATAAAATGAAAAAAATATACATTTTTAGACAATTCAATCATAGAAATGGACTGCGCCTTACTATCTTCTTCGTTTTTGCCGCCATATTTTTGTTTGACACACCGCCGCGCCATGCGCAAAGTCTGCGAGACGCGCTATATTTTTATAACGAAGGGCGGGATGCAATGCTGAATGAAGATTGGTATGCCGCAATCGAAGACCTGCTAGAATGTTTAAGACAAAATCCCGCTCACGCAGAAGGCACAGCGGCTCTGGCTGAATGTTACTATGCGCTAGGCGAGTATGACCAAGCGCTCGTTTGGGTGCGAAAAGCCCGTTCCTTTGCCCGCATGAACATGGAAATCGCGAATCTTGAAGCATTCATACTAATCGCCAACGGACATTTGGATGAAGCGGCGGAAATTATAAAATATGTACAATCACGCGAGCCGTACAACCGGAACGCCCTGTTTACCGCCGCGGAACTAGACGTTGCGAGAGGAAAAGCCGGAGACGCCGTCAAACTTTTCCGCGAAGCTGTGCGCCGTTATCCTGACGACCGCCGTATCCTAATATCCCTAGCGCTGGTTTTAGGCTCGCTGGGCGATACGGAAGCCGCCCGCGAGTACATCGAACGCGCCGAAATAAAACATCCTGACGATTATCGCGTTTACTACTATGCCGCATACCTTGCGTCGAGGGCGGGCCGTATCAACGCCGCAATACAAGACGCGGAACGAACACTAACCCTAAGACCCGATTTTATTCCAGCCGTTTCACTACTCGCCTCGCTTCGATACCGCAGCGGCGAATACGAGGAAGCCGCCGCCCTTGCCGACCGCGTCATCGCCGTTACTCATGACGATACCAACGCTTGGCTGCTAAAAGGGATGGCTTACGGCAGCATGGGCAGGGAAGGCGACGCTCGCATGATACTTGAAAAAGCGCTCGGCTTTGACAGTGAGGATGAATTCATCCGCATTGCGCTGGAAGAATTTGTAATCAAGACAACCCGCATCGAGGACCCGCAACGGGAGCGCTGGGCGGCCTATCATTTCGACCGCGCCCAATCTTATCGCGGACGCAATCTAAGCGCGGAAGCAATCTTTGAATACCGGCGCGGACTGCGGCTCAACCCTTACGCTAAAGAGCGGCTGGATTATGCCGAAACGCTGCGTATGCTGGGCTATCCAGAACTCTATCTTGAAGAATTGGTTTTTCTGCGAGATCTAGGAATAAGCAACCGCGCAATAGACGATAGGATAGAAACATACACCGCGCTAATGAGCAACAGCCTTGCCAAACGCTGGGACATAAACACAGAAGAATTGCAACCACACTGGAACATAGCGGTTTTTTCTATAGTCGCGCAGTCAGCCTTCTACCATACAGACGCAGGCTACATCACTTCGCAATACATAAAAGACATTCTGATACATGATGGCAACATCAACACCCCGGATTTAGAGGTACGCCAGCAAACTTTTGCATCCGCTTTTCGTACCGCCCGCGAGGGGAGCAACACATCGAACACCATGTCTCCAAACATTCCTGATTATTTTTTAGTGGTAAACGTGTTAGAAAATGAGCGCGACCTCGCGGTGAATGCGGAGCTATATGTATCCCGCACCGGAGCTCGCGCCGGAGTTTTTAGCGTATACCGCGTCGGAACGGACAGGCTGCGAAACGCGGCGCGCAACATAGTCGAGCAACTAGGAAAAGCCATGCCATTCCGCGCCGTCCTTCTGCGCCGCGCCGCCGGGGAGGGTGTCATAGACAAGGGGCGGCTCGAAGGCTGCCGCGAAGACACCGTGTATCAGATTGTCAAAAAGGGGCGCGTTGATGTACAAAGCGAAGGTATCGGTTTGCAGTATGCGGAAGGCGACATTACCGGATCGTTTACGCCCGCACAGGTTGGCGAGGAACTCACATCCGGGACGATAAGCCGCGCCGGTTTTTTTGACCTCATTGCGGCGGGCGACGAAGTTGTCGCAAAAAAAGAAGACCAACCGGCCGCCGCAAACGGGACAGCGCCCGCGCCAGCCGCCGACCCGGAGTTACGCGCCATACTTCGAACACTACGATGATATTACACGATGACGTTACAAGCGCAGCGCCTCAACCATGTAGCGAATGTCGGCGCCGTCCCCATTCAAAACGGTCATTTCGATAACAAGTATCATAGAAGTCCTTTCAGGATTAATAATCGCCTTTTTGATACTATATGTAGTTACACCCGCGCGTTTTACATCGGGATTGCCTATACGGTATATTTTTTTTTGATCATAGCGGTTATAGCTGTTAAAAATAACATAAAACGAGGAACTAACAGCGCCGCCGCCGTAAACTATAGACTTCAAGGCGGCATCGTATCGCATACCACGCTCAAAATCCCTAAAATCTACAGTTTGCCCTTCAGGATTACGCACATCTTCTAATGAAATAAACAGAGGAATACCCTGATGCATGAAATTACTACGATATTTCTGAATGGTTTTCGTATTGTATGAAATGATGCGCAACAAAGCCGCCGAACCATCCTGCCCTAAAGCGACAGGCTCGTCGTGTTTGTACGAAAAACGCCCGTCCGGCACAAAATCATTGCGTTCAACATCAATAATGTACAACTCCGACCATGGGCGCAGAGTCTGTTCATTCACGCCATATTGCGCGAACATATAAATTCTACCATCCTGCGAAAAGCCCAAATCCACAAAAGAAGCCACATCCCCCGCCCGCAACGTCCCTGTAAACAACAAAGACATCACGATTGCGAGACCAGCAACAATGAATTTTCGCCTCTCCACTACGAACATAGAACCTCAGTATCTTATCGTCATATTAACATATTTTCTGTATGCAAAAGAACCGCCCCGCCCTAAAGCGCGAGGTAGACGAATATACTGCGGGCTAATTTCAAAAACGGCATTTTGAAACAGTCTCTTATTTATAGCGGCGCTGATTTATCCTCGATAAAATAAACCAATAATTCTTTAGCGGTGTTGTTAATTGCGCTATTCGACCGGCGGCAACTCTTCGGTTACCGGTATATTGTTGTAGCGATTCATCTCAATTTGTATCTCGATATGAGCCTCGTCATCAGATTCACCGGAACCAAGCGGGAAGAAAAAAACCTGTTCCCCATATTCCAGCGGCACAGTCTGCAACACAGTTCTGTAGTTTACATTGCCGTCCGGCATCTCTGTGAATATCTGCCCCTGCGCCACAAGAACCCCCTGTCCGTTGCGGCGGGGATACGGCGTGAATTGCACTGAAACGGCGATGTTTTCCCCCACTATTTTTAGTCCCACAGGACGACCGGGAATCGTAATCTTGTAAGTATCAGAATTCCACGCTTCAGCATCACCCTTTTCAAGAACACGAGTAACCATATGCAGCACAATGGCGCGGTCGCGCATTGGAACAGAAACATGAGCTTTGGGGTGCGGCGGAGGCGGCGGAGGCGGCATATCATGCGCATTTACAGAAATTTTCAGACAAAAGAACAACATAAACGAAGGTAGCAATAAGCGGACAGTGTATTTTATTTTGTACGCTGTAGCAATCAATTTGCAGATCTCCTGCTATAATCCGCGGCGTTTATAAAAGCCGGCTCGCCGTAACGCATAAATTTCTTACGCTCCGGCAACTTTATAATCACAATGTTAGAAGTATCATCATTCTCTAGATAGCGCAATACTTCGTTCATGTTTAGGGCAGGCGTAATTTCAGGAACATCAAGCTCGTAGTTGCTAGAAGCAACAATACCCTCAGAAATTTCCTCCACGCTGCTAAGTTCCGGCAATTCACTTTTGTCGATTTTGAATTGCGTTATAAAAAGCATAACAAAGATAAGAGACGCGGCGGCAAACGCGCCTGCGGCGGCGGCGGGGAGGCTTCTTGTAAGCCGGGTCAGCAGACGCGGTGTCTGACGCAATGAATGTCGCCGTTTATCAGAATTGATTTTTTCCCAAACACGAGCTTTTGCCGCCTTCATGGCGGCGTCTGCGTCGCTTACCTCCACATCATTCAGTAATTCGGAGGTCTTTTTGTAAAGACCAAGAAGTTCTCTACACTGGGGACAACCTTCAAGATGTTGATCCATCTGCTTTTTCCACACCGCTGGAAATTCACCGTCAAAATAAATTGAAAGAAATTGCTTATTGGGACACATTTTTCACACCCTCTTTCGCTAAAATCGCGCTCAACCGTTCTCTCGCGCGAAAGACCCTTACTTTAACATTACCCTCAGTAATTCCGAGCATTTTTCCGATCTCTTTATAGTTCAATTCGGCGTATTCTTTAAGAATAAGTACGGTACGGAGATTTTCCGGCAGCTTTAGCAGGGCTTGTTTTACTTCCGTCCGCGCTTCTTGCTTAACAAGAATATCCTCGCCGCTTTCATTTATCTTTTGTTCCTCGCGAAAAACCTTTTGATAAATCTTCCGCTCTCTATCCTTACGCTTGGCATAATTCAACGAAGCGTTTTTTACCACTCGTATCAACCAATACTTTGCATCGTCAACTGAAGGAAAAACCATTTTCTTTTCATACAGTTTAAAAAATGCTTCTTGACACAAATCCTCCGCAGCCTCTTCATTAACGGCTATCCGAAAAGCCACTCTGAAAAGGATTGGGAACACCGTTTCATAAAGTTTGCGGAATTCCGCCTCGGTTATCTCGTCACCCATTCCCATATCTACAACAAATGATACACTAAACTGTTACAAATTAAAAAGTCCTTGCGCCTTGGGGCGGCGCTGATTAACTTGGCGCTAAGCAGCATTGACCTATACATTTTCATTCCCGCTTGAATTAAGCAACGCTTCCTTATGTGTGCAATAAATGGGCGTCCAAGAATATTTCATAGTTTTGAAAACAAGTGTATCATAAAGCGTGAGCGTTCTCAACTTCAACATTCTCTAAAACAGCAACGAGCGTCCACAGCTATTTTCACAAAAAGAGGGGAGGGGGCTACTGATACATGATTACAGTGGGACGCGGTTCCAGCGCGTACACTTCTTTCGGGGTAAGCAACGGAGTATCTACAAGCACTCCGGGCAATTTGAAGTCATAAAACAGCTTAAAGGCTTTTACCGGCATATTTTTTGCAAGCGCGTTAAATTTATACGTCTCTAATTTTTCTTTTGGCGTACCTACACCGTCCATGCAGTGAACAAGACGAACCCGCTCGAAGTCAGCTTTTATATCTGCGCGGTTTCGTATCATCACTTCGCGGAACTGGTGAATTACCAGCATACGCTCGCCCTCAATACCATTTTCCGTCATATATTTTTCCATCGCTTGCTGGGCGAGGTTAATTTCATCACCGCGGACTCCGCCAAATTCCTGCATCGGTTTTGTGGTGCGCCATTCCGGGTCCAGCGCAAGATGGACATTGGAATACTTCAAATAAGGGAACATCGTGGCAAGCGATTCTACCGGGTCGTATTTGCCTATTTGATGATCAAGGAACACAAGAATACCGTTTTCCTGCGCGTATTCTATCCATTCCTTCAATAAAGGCTCGTTTATTTGACGCATTGTAAGAATTTCGCCTTCCGGCTGCACAGTGCCGTATATGATGTAAAAGGCTTTAATAATGTTACGCCCGCCGCTTTCGGCGCGGTATTCTTCAGCAAGCGCGGAAAGTTTTTTAACAAGCTCTTCTTTTGGATACCGGCCTAGTATACC
>JAIRZA010000168.1 GCA_031267475.1 Spirochaetaceae bacterium
TATCGAAAACGCGGCGAAAATGGCGAGATAACCGAATGTGCCCCACCACATAAAATCGCAAAGGTCGATGATGGGCTGGGGTAAAATATTCAACCAACCCGGAATTGGAAGGTTTTTGACTATCAATGCGGCCGAACCCGCCATGATCATCGGCATAAGGGAGATGAAACCGTCCCTAACCGCGCCTAAATGCCGTTGCGAGCCAATACGCGCGCCAACCTCAGTCATTCTATCAAGAAATGTACTCATAATATAAAGCTCCTAATTTTCTAGATTTACAGAAATATGTTAAGCGGCGTTAGACATATCATTCTAGCAAATTTTAGAATAATCTGTCAAGCAAACTTGATATTTCTGTATTTGACTTGTCCAACAAGCCGTCCGGCTGTCTTGCAAGTCTTTTTTAATCGAGGGTTGTTCAAAAACTGAAGCTTTTGGGACAACCCTATTGTATCCATAATTACGGACGCCGCTAAAAACTTTAGAAGCGTCCGTAGTTGTCAAGTGTTAGAAATAATAAATCAGTCCGACTGGGATTGACCAGTCGAAGCCTTGATCCCACTCGAATTTATCAGCAGGCGAGGAATCTGATTTTGTAAGATTTGAGGCTATCTGGAAGCCGGCGTAGACTGTTCCGCCGCTGAATACGTTTTTCTGGACGTAAGGGATAACGCTCCAATTCACTCTGGAATCGTAGGTGTAGTCAATATCGCCAAAAGAAACTTTGTCTTTGGTGTTGAGCTCAAGCTCGCCTACAACGCCTATAGTTAGGGGTCCCAGGTCATAAGCGGGGTTAAGCGTAAAGCCAAGTATAAAACCTTGTTCGAATTTGAATTCATTGTCGTTGCCTTCAATGTCAGAAACGGTGTACTTTCCGCCGAATTTAGCCGACACGCCGCCCGCGAAATCAAACGCGCCGGATGAAGCGTTTGCGCGCAAGTTGACCGCGACAGGTACGTGTGCTTTTATGTCAGACGGCGAGTAGGGGGGGGGGGGGGCTTTGAGCCAATCGTTCCCTTGCAGAGGAAATTCAAAGCCTATGTCCAGTTTCAAGTTTTCCAAAGCCGTGTATGTAAATCCTATGTCAAATACTGAAGCGTCCACAGAGCCTAAGCCGGGCGCGTGAACAGCGGATGTATATTCGAACAGACTGCCGTCGCTCACATTTCCTGTGCCGCCGGCGAAGGTAAGCCGCGCTGTTCCTACTCCGGGTATTGTGTACGCCGCGCGCGCCATGGTGTGCTTAAATATATCTTCGGCGGTTGCGTCTCCGTTAGCGACTGTATAAGGGCTGTTCCAGCCGTTATAGCTTAGGTTGGGCGAGTTATCGAGCGGAACCGAGCCTAAAATATACAGGTTTTCAATGGGGGTCAGTTCTATATGAGCGCCGCTCATTATTTCGTACGCCCAAGGGATATAGTTGGCGCTGCGTCCATAAAAGCGCATGGCGAGGACGTCATCGTCTGTTAAGACTACGCCTATCGGGTTCGCGCCGGCCCACATATACCCATAGGTAACTTTTATTGAGCTAAGCGGCTGCCACCATACGCTGGTCAGCATACGAAAATCGGCTGGGCCTCCGGCCTGGGCGCGAAACTGCATCCAACCGCCAAATGTGTTTTCGTTGTTTACCGCCGAAACATTTAGTCTGCCGCGCACCGAGCTGCTTAGTCCGCCGTTGTAAGGACGAAAATAGGTGTTGAAGTCGTCGAAATCTGAAGAGGATGTGCTCTCCACGACTATCCAGTTTCCAACGAGACTGCCGCCGAGCGAAATGTCGGCAAACGTCAATGCTGACGAGAATGCGAGCAATGACGCGATTAGTAAAAATCTTTTCATAAAGCCTCCAAAAAATTTTTATGACGCACTGTATAATTATACTGCGCGTTAATTAAAATTATAAAATAGTTTTGGGCGGATGTCAAAAAAATTCGCCTTAACTGGCTCAAGCGCGGCTCAATGCGCGTTGCGCATTGAGCTCCGGAGTTTCGCGCGGCGAAACTCCATGTCTGCCGGAGCGTGTCGCTCCAAGCGCGGAGCGCTTGAGCTCCGTAGTTTCGCGCTGCTGCCGGTGTTATTCTTGTGAGCGCGGACATGATGTTGACAACGAGAGTGAAAGTAAATAGACTTCTTACTTGACGGGTAATAGCGCAGTTGGTTAGCGTACAAGTCTGGGGGACTTGGGGTCCCCGGTTCGAATCCGGGTTGCCCGAAAACATAAATCTTTATTCTATAAGGGTTTGCATTACAGTTGCCGGAAGAACCGGCGCGGTATAAAAATTCACTATGAGAAAAAGGGTAAGAAAACACTTTTCGCGGAGGTTTTTATGGCGTGGTTTTGCCTTTAGCGTAACGGCGGGAGCTTGGCGGCGGGGCTAAATATTGCTGATGGCGCAGTTATTGACAATAGGCGATAAATTAACATGATATTGCCTTTCCAGATTTTTTATATACAGTCCGCTTATCTTATGTATATCTCCTTCTACAGACACTTGAAAACAAAGCGTTCCATTGGTTGAGCCGTGATAAAACCCCGCGTTATATTTTTTTGAGTTTGACCGCTTCCAATTTTCCGGCTTTATAAATCCCGCCTTAATCAGCGCGTCTAACGCGCAGTCGGCGTCAAGGTAAACCGTCATGCCGCCGCCCGTTCTTTTTGTATTTCTTTATACTCGACAATCGGCGGACGTACAGAAAACATGGCGATAATCTCCGATGCCGCTTGCTTTGCGCCGCGCTCCAAGGCTTTCCTTAACTCGTCGCTAAATGATTCCTGAATGGCTTTATTGATGCGTTTGTCAATATCATGGCTCAGGTCGTCGCCTGTTTCCGCAAGGTCGAATTCAATCCCCCGATACTCCGCCCAGTAATCGGCCATAAAGTTTTTTCGTACAATATCCCGCAGCTCTTTATAGCCGTTGCCTTCATGTATGACCGAAAGGATGTAGGCGCAGGCAAGGGAGGCAAGGTCTCCGGCGGCGTCAACGCCGGATTCTCCAACAGCGACCAAACCGAATTCGAGATTCACCGCTTCGTAGGTTTTATCCCCGCTCTTGCTTACAATAAAATGCAGGTTCGGAATGTTCCAATCCTCCGCCGGCGTGTCAATGAGTATTTTGCCTATGCCTACAAAAATTCTGTCCTCTATCACCATAACCGACCATCCTTTTCCGCGCCTTTTTATTGAAGAAGACGCATGATAATGCTTTATTATAATAATATCATATCCCGCCCGCTATTGCAAATAGATACAACTTGGTCGCCGGTAAAATCCGGCTTGCCTGCCGGTGTTTGTTTAAAATAATTTTTATACGGAGCCCAGCTTTTGCAGCATCTTGGCAAGAGTGGAGTTTGTTTTTTGCAATTCTTTCGAACCTCGTGTGATTTTACAAAGGGAAAGCCCTAAATCTTTTGCGATTGTCCGCTGGGGCGTTTTCTTGTTGAGCGCTTTTATTAGCGCCCAGCGGGCGGCAATATCGGCGCGTTCGGCGGGTGTAAATAGTTCTGTAAAAAAACCTGCTATCTGGGATTTATCGCTGGTTTCCGCAATGACCGCGGACAGTTCGTCGAGGTTTTGGGCTATCATTTTAGGCTCTAGCATGATAATTACCGGTTAAAACCGTATAAGCGGGCTGGCTGCGGTATTGCCCGCGCCAGCCGCGCCGCCCGGACTCGCATGGCCGCCCGGGCTAGTCGAGTTAATCGGCCATGCCGAGTTACTCAACATTGTCGAGTTTATGAAAACATTCATCTGTTAAAGTATAGCGGAAAAGCCGAAAATATGAAGTGGGGTGGGGCGCCGGGCAATGAAAGTTTTACAGGTTATTCTTATTGTTTTGTTTTATGCGCAATTCGCGTTTTCGCAGGAAACACTGCGCGGAGAAGCGCGTGTGGAATTGGAGCCGGTTTACGCGCAGTTCTTAGGAGCGCCTTATCCGCTTGACAGCGCGACCGCAAATCTTTGGGCTGTGGAAGACGCGGCCTTTGCTCTTTCGGGGATGATATACGGCTGGGAGTTTTCTTACGATCCGGGTGAAAGGGCGCGTGGTTTGCAAGAAGTCTTGGAATTAAACGCGCTGGGTAAGGTTGCGCCCGAAGATGCAAGGCTGGAAATTACGGATGTTGGTATAAAAGACGGTATTTTTTATTTGTATGTAGAGTATCGTCTTAGCGAATTGCAGGCGAATAGGGTTTCGAGTTGGAAAAGCTCTTCTGTTTTTACGGCGCAGGCTGTAGGATACGGTCCCTTGCAGGGGTACGAGGGTGTTGTCAACCGCAGTCAAATAAAAGAAGGCGCTCTTAGGGACGCGATGAAAAAAGCTATTCGCAAAAAACTTCGCGCTGCTGAGCGAAACCGTCCTCGTACTGTAACTGGTTTTATCGCTCTTTCAAAATTTCCGGTATATCGTATGCAGAATGGTTTATGGGCGGCGTCGTCAGAATTCAGGATAGAGATAAAGGATATTATTCCATTTGCGGTTTATTAGGGCGCTATATTAATTTATATTCTTTCGCTGTAGAAAATAGCGCGTTATTCCAATACTGCTTTGACAAGAAATTACGGCGTATTTCAATGTCGTCAATACGGCTGGAGCGCCGTTGCAGGCGTTTGAACGCAATGCTTATTGCTGTATTTCTGTCTACTTCCGCGGAATTTGCCTGTCGTAATATTTTATAATTAGCAAAAAAGTAAAATGAAGCGTTGGGGTCGGTTTCGCCAAACTGTTTATCTCTGATGACTTTCTGCATAAGGTGGATGGCTTCTTCGGTGTGATTTTGTCCAAGCATGGACAGCGCTAACGCGCGCCACGCGGTTATCATTCTAAAGCAAAAATCTTTTTTTGAAATCTGTAATAATTCGCACTGCGCAAAACCGCTGCTCCAATCCGGCTGCTCAAGAAATAGAAACCCGTCGTCCGCAAGCAAGGGTATTAGTTTATCGGATAATTCAACCGCCTTTTCATAATCGCCGGAAAAATAAGCCGCCTCGATTTCAAAAAGCAATCCGTCTCCTGTGATAAAATTATGTTTTTCTGGAGGTTTTCCATGCAAATATAATTCACTTCTGAATGCCCAAGCGTTGATTGTTTGTGATTGGGCGCTGCTGGTATCGCCGTTATAATGTGTATATAGTGTGTTAAATGTATCTAAGGCTTCCCGATAATAGCCTGTTTCAAAATATAATCTGCCTAAAAAGAATTCCGCGCGCATAGCCCATTCTTCCATGCTGGAAATATTTGCGGCGCGCGCCGATTGTTTTGCCAAGCGCATTGCTTCCGATATGTTTCCATAGATGAAATGACAGCCGGCGGCATAATAAGAAACCAACGCTAATTCACTGTAATTGCCGCCGCGTTTTGTGTCTTCAATCGCAAATGAAAGGTAGTCTATTGCGCCGTTTAATTCATTTTTTGACAAATTAACAAAGGCAAACAGGCGGTATACTT
>JAIRZA010000034.1 GCA_031267475.1 Spirochaetaceae bacterium
CAAATGGAGAATATACAAGAAAAATTTGCAAAATCCGCTTTAAGAGCAAAAAACGCCGGTTATGAATGGCGGAGATAAAAGAATTATCATGCGGGAATCTAAGAATCAATGTAGCATAATTCCTTATTTTATATAGAATTATAATTTTTATACACGTCTGCCTTAAAGGTTCATTTTTTTATCTTGACAAATCTGGCTATATTTGGTATATAACGAGAAGATGAAGATTATGGATGGAGAATCTAAACAACGGATACGGCGCAGCCGGATATGGCGATGTTTTCTGACGGCGTACTTTCTTAACACAGTCCAAGACGGCAAAGCTGTTTGTCTGTGGAATATCCCCATAACGTCCCCCCCCCCCCCCACAACACTACCACTAACACACACAGATTCAAACGGAATAAATTAGAGCTTTTTTTTCACAACAACACTGATAAAGCCTCTGAAGGAAAACCCGTAAACTGTAAGTGTGAGCGGCAGCCTCAAAACCGGAGGCGTAGAATGACCTAATACAATAAGAATGAAATGATAAACAATGTTTCAAGAATAGGCTTGTCTGGAAAACCTAAGTTTCCGGACAAATTCCGCTCAAAATTTGTTAGACAACTCTGTTAATTGCCTAACAAATCCAATAAACATTTAGGAGATTGTTATGGGAATTATAAGAAATATTGCAAAAAATATTTTACCGCATTATATTGTAAAGAAATATCAGATATATAAAGCAGAGCAAAATATCGCAAAAATGCCTGATATAGATGATGATGGATTTGAAAAGATCAATGGGGCTTATATTTTTTCACCACAGAAATCAGACATCGCCTTTAGAGATTTATATTCTAAAATACAAGAATATACCTTGCTTGGTGAAATTAAATCGTATGCTCTTTGGCAGATAGTTAAAGAAGCATCAAAATTGAATGAAGGAGCATTTATTGAAGTTGGTGTATGGAGAGGCGGTTCCGGCGCATTGATCGCTAAACAGGCTGAAATTAACGGGATTACTGATAATATATATTTATGCGATACATTTACAGGTGTTGTAAAATCAGGGAAAAACGATACATTTTATGAGAATGGCGAACATTCTGATACTTCAAAAGAAATTGTTGAACAGCTATTGAAAGAATATGATATACACAATGTTAAATTAGCCGTTGGAATATTTCCAGATGAAACAAGTGAATTCATAACGGATAAAAAATTTAGATTCGCCCATATTGATGTTGATGTATATGAATCAACAAAAAACATATTTGACTGGATTTGGCAAAAAATGGTTGTGGGCGGTATAATACTAATTGATGATTATGGTTTTTATAGATGTAATGGAATCACGAAATTTGTTAATGACGAAAGAGGAAAAAAAGATAGAATAGTATTTAACAATAGCGACGGACAAGCGGTTTTTATAAAAATAAATGAATAAACGTATCATACAGTGGATTTGCAAAATGCAACGCATTAATGCTCTGCATTTTGCGGTTTCAAGCGGCTTTGATTTTCAAAAATACGAAAACACCAAAGCCGCGCCGCGAAAGATATTATAAACTTTATAAAATAGAAAACCATTTGCTGTTAGAAAACAGCAAAATAATCATCGGCTTGACGCGCAGCAAGAAGCGCCGCCCCCCGACGCCGCATCGAAATACGCATCCGGATATATCAGCGTTTCATGCTCCGCCGCCTCCTCCCGTATTACATCGACATTCACATTATCCAAATCGTCCACCACTTTTACATAGGCGTAAAACACATTGTCCGCGGTGGAAAAATCAAAATCCTCAACAGGCATAAGTTGAATAACATTGTCGCCTTGTTCAATACCTATTCTCGTATAATACGCGGGAAATATTAGCTCGCCGTTACCGGGATCAAAAGAGTCGTTGTTGATAGTCCATAACGCGGGCACCCCTCGTTGAACAACTAAAACAGCGGCGTCCATACCGTCGTCGCGCAGTTGTGTGCTGATGATTTGGCGCGAGCCATCTTCCGAAACCTCCGCCAGCGCCACATTTGCTGTAGGTATGGCAACCCCAGCCGGAACCGGCGAAACATCTGTTTCAGGCGCGGCGCTCTCGCCCATACCAATAACGCTGATGTTTCCGCGTATCATTCCCATCCAGCAGGAATAACTAAAATTCCCACTCCGCGCCGGAATAAATTCAATTATGTTTTCTCCTTGCTTAAACTGATATTCAATACCGTACTCTCTGATGATCATGCGATTGTTGCAACCATTGATGCTTCCGGCGGGCGCATTTACCACCCAGCGCACAGGTATTCCTTGCTGTACAGTAATCGAAGGATAGCGCCCTCCGCTCAGTGTTGAGTTGACGATTTGAACACCGTTTTCTATTAACGGCGTGAAAGCAGTTGTGTTTGACGAGCCTGCCTTAATTTTTGCGGCGGCGAAGGCTTTACCGGTGAAATCCAGATTGACACCTGAAAGATTTACGCCGTAATTTAACATTGTCATCCCCATCACTGTTACTAGGACAGCGCCCGCCTGCGCGACACGGCGGGTAAACATCGGGGCTTTTGCGTTATTGCTCAAGAGCGAGCTCAGCGCTCCGACACCCGCCATCAACGGGGTTGTCCCTATGCTAAAAACAAACATAGAAAGCGCCCCTGAAACTGGACTTCCTGTAGAAAGCGCGTAAAGCTGCATCGCCTGCAAGGGTCCGCACGGCATTAGTCCGTTCAAAATACCGGCTAACAGCGGTTTTTTATTCACGGCTTTTTCTTTGTTTATTTTTTTTGCAAAAATATCCGGCAAGCGAGGCGTAAAGCGGCGCAGCGCGGGGAAAAAACCCAGCATATTGATTCCCATTATCACCATAAATACGCCGGCGGCTAATTGAACAAGACCTGTGAAGCGCCCCGATACGTTTATTACCGTTCCGACAGCCCCTACAATGGCGCCGGTTATAGTATACGAGATTATTCGCCCGCCGTTGTAAAGCAGCGCCGGCGCTAATGTTTTTCCGGCGCCTTTTTTTTCAAAAGGCGCGGTGTTTATACATTGCGAAAGATTAATACCGCCGCACATCGCGGCGCAGTGCAGCGATGTCGCCAGCCCTGTGATAAACAACATCCCATAGTCCATGCTTGTCTCGGCCAACGGCAGCATTGATGTCAGCGGGCCTATGTTCAATCTCCGCAACAGCGCGTACAAAGCGATAATTATTATTAATATTCCGGCTATTTCTAACGCCGGCGTATTTTTTTTATCGCCCAGTACTGAATAGCCTATTTTTTCTATTATTTCTGTTATTCGGCCTAATGTTATTTCCGTATCGTTATAGCTTATACGCGCTGTTTCTGTGTTAAAATCAACTACAGCGCCATCTATTCCGCTTGTGTTTTTCAATGTTTGCTCGATGCGCTTTTGACACTGAGCGCACGTCATCCCGCCTATGCGAATCGTTTCTGTTTTCATATTCAAAATATATCACGCAATTGTGTCAAAATTATGCCGCGCAATCAGCGAGGACAAAAAAAAGCCTTTCCAATCTGGAAAGGCTTCAAAAAATACTGTTACGGTGTTTCACGAGCTTGAATTCAAGCTCGTGAAAGGATTCCCATACACCGCCTTTTGTTGCTAAGCCGCCCAATTTATGGCCGGCCGCGCGGTTTAGAACAAACCGGAAATTTTGCCAGTGTTGTCAACGTCAATTTTTTCGGCGGACGGAACCGGCGGAAGACCCGGCATCGTCATGATTTCACCGGTAAGCGCGACAATAAAGCCCGCGCCGGCTGAAATCTTGATGTTGCGAACCGTAAGCGTCCAGCCTTTCGGCGCGCCCTTTAAGTTCGGGTCGTCCGAGAAGCTGTATTGCGTTTTTGCCATACATATCGGAACCTTGTCCATGCCAAGTTTTTCAAGCTGTTCAATCTGTTTTTGCGCGTTCGGCAGGATAGCTACACCGTCCGCATGGTAGATTTTCTTAGCAATCGCTTCGATTTTATCCTTGATAGAGGCGTTTACATCGTAGCAGAATGTGAAATCATTCGGCTGTTCGCAGAGGCGTACAACTTCTTCCGCAAGTTTTTTACCGCCCTCGCCGCCTTTTGCCCACACTTCGGAAAGCGCTACATTTACGCCGAGTTTTTTGCACTCTGATTCGACAAGATCGAGTTCCGCTTTGGTATCTTTTGGGAAAGCGTTGATGGCGACCACCGCGGGCAGTTTGTATACCTTGGTGATGTTTTCAACGTGTTGCAGCAAGTTCGGCAGACCTTTTTTGAGAGCGTCAAGATTTTCCTTTTCGAGATCGGCTTTAGCGACACCGCCGTGCGATTTCAGAGCGCGGACAGTAGCCACAATTACAACCGCGCTGGGTTTGAGTCCGGCGAAACGGCATTTAATATCAAGAAATTTTTCCGCGCCAAGATCCGCTCCAAAGCCGCCTTCGGTAACTACATAGTCGCCGAGTTTAAGCGCCAGTTTGGTAGCCATGATAGAGTTGCAGCCATGCGCTATGTTGGCAAAAGGACCGCCGTGGATAAACGCGGGCGTGCCTTCAAGCGTCTGTACTAGGTTGGGCTTGAGAGCGTCTTTGAGCAAAGCCGCCATTGCGCCTTCCGCGTGAAGCTGGGCAGCGGTTACCGGTTTTTCGGAGCCGTCCGACTGCTTGCCGTAGGTATAACCCACGATGATGCGCCCAAGACGGGCTTTAAGATCGTCAATATCTCTGGAAAGACAAAGTATCGCCATAACTTCTGAAGCGACCGTTATATCGTAGCCGTCTTCACGGGGGGCTCCGTTGGCCTTGCCGCCCAAGCCGTCAACGATAAAGCGCAACTGCCTGTCGTTCATATCGACGCAGCGCCGCCATATAATTTTACGCGGGTCGATGTTGCATTTGTTTCCCTGATAAATATGATTGTCAATCATGGCGGCAAGCAGATTGTTCGCCGCGCCTATGGCGTGAAAGTCGCCGGTGAAGTGCAGGTTGATGTCTTCCATCGGGATAACCTGCGCCCAGCCGCCGCCCGCCGCGCCGCCTTTTACGCCGAATACCGGCCCAAGAGACGGCTCGCGCAACGCCACTACGACCTTCTTTCCGAGCTTTGAAAGACCATCCGACACACCGACAGTCGTCGTTGTCTTGCCCTCGCCCGCCGGCGTGGGGGTGATGGCGGTAACAAGCACTAGCTTGCCGTCAGGCTTGTTTTTCAGCTCGTTGTTTAGATAGTTGTAATCTATCTTTGCCTTGTAACGTCCGTAATGTTCAATATACTTTTCGGGAATGTCAAGTTTTTTCGCTATCTCGGAAATGTCATAGGCGTACTCTGGATATACCGCCTGCGCAATCTCGATATCGGAACCAATAAATTTTTTTACTGCGTCAGAACCTTTTGCCATTGTGTTCTCCTTAATAAATGTAGGATTTTAGGGGCGACGCCCCGTTTTAGAAAGGACGGCGAAACATAAATCACCGCAAAGGGAAGTTTCCCCGCCCTTTCTATTTGCTAATTTTTACGTTTCGGCGCGACGCCGAAACGTGTTTTATTCGCTCTTTGAGCGAATACCGGAATCAAGCACTATCTTGCCAACGTCCGCCGCCCTGTTAAGCGCGTACAGGTGTATACCTTGCAGATCGGTGTTCATGTAATTCCACAACGATTTAACCGTGTACTCCATGCCCGCCTTCTTGAAGTCGGCCGCGTACTCTTTGACCACGTTTTCCGCAGAGCCTCTGGGCGGCGTATACTTGCCGATGATGGCGGCTAGTTCTTTCGGTATCGCGCACCCGTTGGAAACGGTCATGTTGATGATAGGATCGCGGGCAAGCACCGGCATTAACCCCATTACAAATGGAAGTTTAATACCCGCCTTGCGGCATTTTTTTACCCAGCGCTCGTATTCATTGATGTCGTGGCAAAGCTGACACATTATGAATTCGGCGCCCGCGTCCTGTTTCGCGCGAATAAACGCGATGTCGGATTCGGGGCTGACCGCTAAAATGTGCGTCTCGGGGTCGCCGGCCGCGGCTATTGTGAACTTGTCGCCGAAATTCGCCTTGATAAACTCGATAAGCTGATTCGCGTTGCTGAACGCGCCGCCTGTAGTGGTGGCGAATTTGCCGGTGGCGGGGTCTTTCGGAAAGTCGCCGCGCATAGCAAGAACATTCTGAATCCCTATGCCCAAGTATTCGTTGAGTTCCTTAAGAATTCTTTCTTTTGAGGTGCCTATACAGGTAAAGTGCGTCATACAATTAACTTTTTTATCGGTTATGTATTTACAGATTTCTTGACTTTTACCAACATTGGTACCGCCCGCCCCATAGGTGCAGCTTATAAAATCCGGCCGGAACTTAAATAGTTCGTCAAGCTCTTTTTGAAGCTTGGGAACTCCATCATCTTCTTTTGGGGGGAACACCTCGAAAGAAAAGGTCATCTTTTTTTTGAGAATCTCTGAGATTTTCATTTTTGCCTCCAGTGCATTTTTATATTCCCTAGTTATAAGGTTTTTATATATTATAAGTGATTGGAAACGTGATTGTCAACAAAAATTTTTTGTGAATATGCTAGGGGTAAATGCCCAAGATTTTAGGGTTTCCCAAACGCCACAGCAGCATGATGCTGAATAAAAACGGCGGCCCATTATCCATGTACATTATCCCGTCAACTTCTAAAACAGGGCCGCGTTCGCGCCAAGCGGTATAGTCGATAAAACTGATTTTGCTGACATCCAGAGCGAAAGGCGACAGCCATTCGGCGTCTTCGGCGTACGCGCCCGCGCGGTAAAGCAGGGCAAGGTATTCATCGTCGTCAACGCCGCCTTTAACGATTCTTTCATACTCGCTCTCGCCTTGGTCAAGCAGATAAGCGGTGTTGTGCGCGGCAAACGCCGCCGACAGGTTAAGCAAATAATCCCGTATATCCGCGGGCAGCCCGCTAAAAAGAGCCGCGTCTTCGCGGTAGTGTTCTTCAATAATGCTTGGAGTTTCAGGCGGGAGGTTTTCAACTTGAGCGCCTCCGCGTTCATTTGTCTGTTTGTGAGTGCACCCGGCCGCCAGAACCGCCGCCGCGCATACAGCCAGAATCGCCGCCGCATGGTTGTGGAAGCGTTTTATTCTGTTATTATATAACACTCCGGCATCCTCCTGCCCTTGAAGTCCTCGTCCCGAATCTGTTCCGTTATGCGGCGCAGTGAAAAACCGCCTCTTTCTTTAATGCTATTGCATAAATCGCTGGTTTGCAAGTTAAAACTCCGCGCGTTCACGCAGAAAAAAAGGCTCCCTCCTTTTTTTAACAGCGGGAGACAACTTGTGATTAAAAATTGGTAGTCGTGTTTTATATCAAAAACGCCGTTCAATGAATTTCCCTTCATTCTTTTTGAGTTGGAAAACGCGGGCGGGTCTACGACGATTATATCCCACTGTTTGTTAGACGCGGCGGCTTGTTCGATGAATCTGAACACATCGGACTGTATCTCTGTATGAGCGCATGAGGGGGGTATCTCCGCGCCGTTCAACTGGAAGTTGCGGGCGGTCCATTTAAGATATGTTGACGACATATCAACGGAGTCTATACGCCGCGCCCCGCCTTTTGCCGCGTATACGGAAAACGCTCCGGTATAGCAAAAAAGGTTCAACACTGTTTTGCCGGGCGCTTCGGACATAAGCATTTTTCGCAGTTTCCGCAGGTCGGGAAATATGCCGGAGTCGATATAGCTGGACAAATTTACGCTGAAAGAAACGCCGTTTTCTTTTACCAGCATGGTAAAAGCGCCGCCGTCTTCTTTTGTATACTGTTCATTGCTTTTTCCAACGCGCTGTCTTTTACGAATTTTTAGAAAGATGTTTTCTTCTTTGATGGACAATGCCTTGGCGACGGCGGTTTTCATGACGCAGAGCCAGCGTGTTTCATCGTCCGCGTTCTTTTCGTAAGGCCGCTTGTACAACGCTCCGGACACAGCCGCCGTCTTTTCATTATGATAAAAATCAAGTACAAGCGGTATTTCGGGGATGTCCCGGTCGTACAGGCGGTAAACGCCGGCTCCTGTACGCGCCGCCCATTTGCGAAGGTGTTTTTGTCTTTTCCTCAGCCGGTTAAACAACATAATCGCCTGCGATTCCGCTTGCGATTCCGTGTGTAATCCCGCTTGCGATTCCGTGTGCGATACCTCCGCGTGTAATTCCGCCCGCGATTCGGTTTCATTTTTAATCATGCCAGCGCTTCCAGTTTTTCCCTAATAAATTCGCTTTTTTCTTTAAGCCCGATTTTTCCGGTTTGCAGCAAAATAACATTTGGCGATTTTGGGTCGAGTTTTACTCTGCCGCCGCCTTCTTTAATGAGTCGCAGCAGGCGGTCGACATTCACGTTTGAAGCCTTGCCGAATTCGGCGCGTACTACTCCGCCATGCTCGCGCAGCGACAAAATCGATATTTCACGGCAGATTATTCTTATTTCCGCAAGAGACAACAGCGATAAAACCTCAAAAGGCGGCGGTCCAAACCTGTCGTATATTTCGGCGCTGATATGTTCAAGCTCGTCCCGTTGTTTTATCGCCGCTATTTTTTTGTACACTTCCATTTTTTCTTGAGCGCTGTCTATATAAGTGTTTGGGATAAAGCCTGTATATTCAAGCTCAAGCAGCGTATCAGTTTCCGCCTCGTAGTTTTCATTTTGTAATTTTCGCACGGCGTTGTCCAGCAGACGCGCGTATAAGTCGAAGCCGACCGAAAAGATGTCGCCCGATTGCTCGCGTCCCAGCAAATTTCCAGCGCCGCGAATTTCCATATCTTTCATCGCTATTTTGAAACCGGAGCCAAGTCCGGTAAAATCCGATATGACTTGAAGCCGTTTCATCGCGGTTTCTGACAGGGCTGTTTGCGATGGGTGAAAAAGATACGCATACGCGGCGCGTTCAGAGCGTCCTACTCGTCCGCGAAGCTGGTACAGCTGCGATACGCCGTACATATCGGCGCGGTCGATGATGATTGTGTTCACATTTGGTATATCTATGCCGTTTTCGATTATTGTGGTAGAAACAAGCACGTGGAAGCCGCCGTGAATAAAACGCCGCATGACATCTTCCAGTTCTCCCGCGTCGATTTGGCCGTGCGCGCTTTCTATTGAAATTTCCGGAATAAGGCGCGAAAGACGCGCCTTTACCGCGTCAAGGCTTTCGATTCGATTATGCAGATAAAACACCTGTCCGCCTCTTTCCACCTCGAATCGTATGGCTTTAATGATTTTTTCTTCATCATATTCGTCTATGAATGTTTCTATAGGCTGGCGGTTTTGCGGCGGCGTCGCAAGGATGCTCATGTCGCGTATTTTCAAAAGACTCATGTGCAGTGTGCGTGGAATTGGCGTCGCTGAAAGCGCCAGACAGTCTACATTGTGCCGCAGTTCTTTCAAACGCTCCTTGTCTTTGACCCCGAAACGCTGTTCCTCGTCTATTACCATCAAGCCTAAATCTTTAAATTCTATATCTTTTTGTATGACTCTATGTGTGCCTATAAGAATATCAACTGTTCCGTTCTTCAAATTCGCGATTACCTCCCGCGTTGTTTTTTTATCGACAAAGCGGGAAAGCATGGCGAGGCGCACCGGAAAGTTACGGAAGCGTTCTAAGAAATTTTCATAGTGCTGTTCGGCGAGTATTGTTGTGGGTGCCAAAAAAGCAACTTGCTTTCCGCTCATTACCGCCTTAAAACACGCCCTAATCGCAACTTCTGTTTTTCCGTAGCCGACATCGCCGCAGACAAGTCTGTCCATCGGTATTATATTTTCCATGTCGGCTTTTATTTCCTCAACGCAGCGTGTTTGATCCTCGGTTTCTTCAAACGCGAAATTTGCCTCGAACATCATTTGCCATTCGCTGTCCGGCGGGAACGCGAAGCCGCGCGCCGCTTTTCGTTTTGAATATAGTCCTATAAGGCGCGAAGCAAGTTCTTCCGCCGCCTTTTTTGCGCGCGCCTTTCGCTCGCTCCAGCTTTTTGAACCGATTTTGTCAAGGCGCGGCGGCGATCCTTCGTTGCCTATGTATCGCTGCACAAGGTTGACCTGTTCAATCGGGACAAAAATTGTTTCAGCGTCCGCGAATTCAAGTTTTATATAGTCGCGCTCGTTGCCAAGCGCGTTTATTCGCTCGATTCCTTTGAACAAGCCTATGCCGTAGTTTATGTGCACGATAAAATCACCCGGATTAAGGTCTACGAATGTGTCTATCGCGGCGGTGCGGGCTGTCTGTAATGAGCGCGGCGGACGGCGGAATCCAAATATTTCTTTTTCCTGCGCAATCAGTAGTTTCATTTCCGGCAGAGCAAATCCGTGTGAAAGCGGCGACTGCGCTATAAGAATATCATTTTCGTCTTTTAATAGTTCGCCTATGCGCAGCGCCTGTGTGTTGGATTCTACCGCCACGACTATGCGCCAGTCTTGTTTTAGAAGAGCGGCGAATTCTTCTTTCATGTAGTTGATATTGCCGAAAAAATTTCGCGCCGGGTCGCAGTGTAGTATAAAGCGCCGCGTCTTATCGTCCGGTGTCCCGGATTTTTTTATAGTAATAAATGAAACTTTGTTTTTGACATCTTTTGTCAGGCTGTCGAAGTTAAGCAGCAGGCGCTCCGGGGCTGGAACAGGGCGTTCGCGGAAAGCGGCGCGAAAAAGTCCGGCGTACTCGCGGTCTAGCGCCGCCTGCGCGTTGGCAAGGCGCTCCCATTCCAAAAAGACGACGGCCGCCTTGTCGCTCAAATAATCTAAAAGGCTCGCGCTGGTTTCAAACGCAAGTGGAAAGAAAAGCTCCTCGTCCGCGGCGCGTCCTTTGTTTATCAGGTGTTCGATTAAGCCGCTCATGTCGCATTCTTTGCCGGAAAATTCCGGCAGGCGCTCAAGCCGCGCGCTTAAACAGTCAATACGCTCGTCATCCCAGATGATTTCTTTCAAGGGGCGCAGGCTAAGAGAATCGAGCCGGTTCAGGCTGGTCTGCTCCGCCGCGTCGAAGCGTTTTAGGGATTCAACTTTGTCAAAATCCAGCGTTATACGGTAAGCGTTCTCTTCGCCGCCGCGTGTCATTACGTCAAAAACTTCGCCGCGGGCGGCGTATTCGCCGCCAAACTGAACGCGCTGAACGCGGGTGTAGCCCCAAGTGTTAAGCCGCGCGGCAAGAGCGGAGACATCGATTGTATCTCCGGTTTTTATCACGACGCGCTGCTTCGCGGTGTATTCCGGCGGCGGCAGCGGCGACATGAACGCCCGCTGGCTTGTTACTACAACGGAGAACGCCGCGTCCAGCTCCCGCGAAGACGAGGGCCCGGTAAGGCCGGAGAGTATTTTCGCCCGCTCGCTCCAAACCGGAGAATCCGGCGCCGGATAGCGGTACGGCATTGTTCCCCACCAAGGAAAAAACACCGCGTCTATGCCTAAAGAGCGTAAATCTTCCGCGGTTTCCGCCGCGTCCCGCTCAGACGGGGCTACAACGAGAAGCGGACGGCGTTTGGCGAAGGCTGCGATAATTATGGAATGAAGGCTTCCTTCCACGCCTTCGACGTTTATCGGGAAATCGCCCGCCGTATAAGCCGCAAGCAGCGGGGCAAGTATGGGCGAGGTGTAAATCTCGTCCGCTATAAGTGAAAATGATTGTATTCTCATCAAAAACCGAAAGTTATTATAACTGAATGTTTGAAAAAAATAAATGGACTTCTACTGTACACAGGCGATTTTTTTGAATGGGAAATTGCAGCCTCTATACACTGACCATACGCAGAAACAAATAGGACACCCTGGACTTTCCCCCATTAAGTAAACACCCTTAAGCGACTTGCCCCGAGGTAAACATATCAGGTGCATTATAGTCAAGTGCCGAATGGATACGAACCAGTAATTCACATTTTAGATTAACCACTAACCACACCAACTACACTAACCGGTTTAACGGACAATTCTTATGATTTTCGACTTGGAGAAAACATGAAATTTACTCAATAATCCCAATTTTAACCCTGCTGTCGCTCAATAACCGTTAGCCTATCGGATTTGTTTGTGTGGTTCGTGAGGTTCGTGGTTATT
>JAIRZA010000049.1 GCA_031267475.1 Spirochaetaceae bacterium
CCCCGGGCGTGATTTTACGCTAAAGCGTATAATTGACTAACATCAACGTAAACTTTATAGTAAATAAAATGGGTCCAGTAGCTCAGGGGATAGAGCGGCCGCCTCCTAAGCGGCAGGTCGGCCGTTCGATTCGGCCCTGGATCATTTAGGCAGGAGGACTATGCAGGCATATCCATGTTTTCCACTGGTAAGTTTTCCGCAAGGTTCAATCATTACCCAGAAAGATGGCGCGTCCAGTGAACGTTTCTATGTAATTCAAAGCGGCACCGTGCGTCTTTCCGGCGAGGAATGTAATTTGCCCGGCGGCGTAAATAGTTTGGGGAGCGGGGACTTTTTCTCTGTTGAATCGGCGTTGACCCAAAACACCGAACAAATAAGCGCTTTGGCGGAGACCGATGTTACCGCTATAGCGGTTAGCAAAGAAGCGCTGCCGGCTTTCATCAAAGAAAATCTGCCGGTTAGCACAAAAATACTAAACTATCTTTCTAAGCGCCTGCAACAGTTAAATGAAAAATCCTCAGCCAGCAAAAAAAAAGCGCTGCAAAATAATGGGCTGTCGCGCTTATATAGTTTTGGTAATTTCTATTTGAAGTGTAATATTTTCCGTACCGCGTACTGCGCGTTTCATCAATATTTGAAGCACTACCCCACAGGGAAAAATGCCGAAAACGCTAAAAAACACGTCGCTAAATTAGCATCGTATGCCAGCGGACTTCGGTTTGACTACGACGACAGAGAAATTACACGCCAATATCCCATTGACAGTGTTATATTTTTTGAACGGGAGCCCAGCCACGGAATGTATGTTATTCGCAGCGGCTCAATCAAGATAACAAGAATAATTGACGACAAGGAAGTAACCCTTGCTGTTCTTAAAGCGGGGGATGTCGTTGGTCAAATGGGGCTTATCGATACAAAACCACGGTCGGCGACCGCAATTGCCTGCGAAGACACCGAGCTTATAGCTATAGCGCACACCGCTTACCTGCCTATACTGAAAGACGGCGCTCATATACTTGCGCGAATTTGTACAACACTGGCGGAACGCATCGCCATACATGAAAACAGCTAGGATAATCATTTAAAGATGTTTGTAAGAAAAACCATAGTATTTACAGTGATTTTGTTCTTGGCGTATACGGCGGCGGCGCAGGACGATGATGTTTTTATCGAAACAGAAACACCGGAACCGGCGGCGGCGGCGCAACTGCCGCGTACTTTTCGGGATTTCAGCCTTGGTATGAACCTTGAAGACCTTAAAGCCGCTCTGAAAGCAGATCCCGCCTTTGTTTTCCGCGGCGACCGCGATGTTTCGTTTCTCCCCAATTCGAATCAGAATCTTGTTGACAGCGCCGGCAGTAATTTTATAAAACGGGCGTTCTTCCAGATTAAAGATGATTCTGTATTTGTTATGACTTTCGAGATGGATACAGAAAAAGTAGATCATTATTCAGTGTTTACAACATTTTCAAACAAATACGGCGGACCCCTGCTGCTTGACCCCAGACAATCAGAGTGGGAAGATGGTGAAACGCGCATATATATTGAGCGCCCTCTTACGGTCAAATACATCGATAAAGGTGTTTTTGACAGCATTGTTTCCGAATCGCGCCTTGCCGAATCGTCCACCGTCCTGCAAAAACAAGAATTCCTCAATGATTTTTAACGAACCTCCCCGCCGCAAGGCGGCGGGACACCGCGTCAGCATCGCCATTTTTAACCGCGACAAGGCGCGGGGTATTAAACCCCGGTGCGAATAACAATTTGGCGGATTCGATTTTCAGACAAATTTATTATATTTACATAGGCAAACCTTTTAGACGACTGTAACCTCGGACAGTCCGGTAAAAGACGCAAATTTTAATGATTGGAGTAATTTTTATATGAAGACAAAAAGATCCGGAAGTTCATTTAACTCTCTTCGCGGTAAACGAAAACTGGAATCAGTATTTCTGTTTACCACCGGAAAATGCAATGCGCGATGCGCGATGTGTTTTTATGCCAACGACATGGAAAAAAAATCTCCTGATATGACATTTGACGAGATAAAAAAATTATCAGAGTCCGCCGGTCAATTCAACCGGCTTTGGCTGTCGGGCGGCGAACCTACACTTCGTGAAGATCTCCCCGAAATAATAGAAATGTTTTACCGGAATAATAATATAAAAGACATAAACTTTCCCTCGAACGGTATTAAAAGCGAACTGCTTATTGAATGGCTTAAACGCATACGCAAAAATTGTCCTAACTGTAATATTTCTATTAGCATTTCGTTTGACGGATTCGGCGAAACGCACGATAAACAGCGCGGAATATCCAGCTTTTATAAAGCCGCCGAAACGCTCAAAAAAATAAACGATAATTTCAAAGACGATGGCAAAGTGATAAAAAACATAGCGACCGTCATCACAAAGTATAATGTGGACGAAATACTTGATTTTACCGCATGGGTGTACGGACGCTTCAATGTCTCCACGCACACCATTGAGGCCGCCCGCGGTGTAACACGCGAGGACGGTGTGAAGGCTGTTACGGAACAATCGTTGCGCGTTATCCAAGACGCGCTCGCCCCCTATTACCTGCTATACGCGCAGCGCATAGGCGCGGGGATGAACGCTGTCGGACGCGGGCTTACAGAATTCCTTTACGTTGGACTCATGCGGGCTATGTATAACATACGCGCTCAAAATATAGATAAAGCCGTCTGCTGGAACATGGACTGCACTGCCGGCGAGACGACGCTGGTTTTGGATTATGACGGACGCTTCCGCGCCTGCGAGTTGCGCGATTCCATAGGCAGCGTAAGAGACTATGATTACGACATTCAAAAAATCATGCAGAGCGAAGCCATGAAAAAAGAAATTGACGCGATAGGGCACGGTTACAAGGCAAACTGCTGGTGTACACACGGCTGCTGGATAATGTCGTCAATCATATTCAATCCGTTCAAAATGCTGTCCAAGCTAATATCCGCCAACAGAGAGATGAAAAAACTGCGCCGGCCAATTGATATTAGCGAGGCTTTTCTTCGAGGGCTCGAAGAAAAGCATAATATTGACCGCAAAAAATTAAAGGAGATTGGCGTTTTATGAAAATACTACTCGTTACACGCGGCTCGCAAGGAGACATCTATCCATATCTTAAACTGGCAAAAGAGCTCATGTCGCGTTCTCACAACGTAATGCTGCATCTGCCCAAAGTATTCGAGGAACACGCAAAAGTAGCAAACATCCCGTACACGATTCAGGAGCAAGACGACATAGGCGGCATGATGCAAAACGAATTAAGCATAAAAGACCTTTTAAGTTGGACACGGCGCATAATAGACACACAGTTCAACGAACTCGTGCCGGCTCTTCGGGAGTATGATATACTTGTTGCATCGAACACCGAATTTGCCGCCCCAAGCATCGCGGAGTATCTAAAAAAACCATGTTTGCGCACAGCCTACGGCCCATTAATACCAAGCCGTACAATCCCGCCTCCTGTTTTTCCATGGCCTGTGCCTCACCCGGTCATTAAACCAAGCGTTTTATGGGGATTGTTGAACAGCAGCCTCAATCTTATGGTCAAAAAAAGTTTGAATAAGCAGCGCCGCGCCCTCAATATGCCGCCTATCCTCGATCAGGCGAAACACGCGCCCTCAAATGCGTTCAATTATCTAATGTACAGTTCAACTTTAGGCTCGGTTGACCCCGACTGGGCATATCGCTGGGCAATCGGAGGGTATATTTTTAACGACGATATGCCTTACAACAAATCCGTTTACCAGAATTTTCTTGAATTCATCCAAAAAGACGGCAAGAAAGCGGTTTTTTTTACACTTGGAAGCTGCAATAACAATGAACATGAAAATTTTGCCGAAAAGCTCTTTGCCATAATCAAAACGCACGGCTATAAATTGATAGTCGGCTCCGGCTGGTGCAGGCTGGGCTCCACGCTCCCGCGCCACGATGATTTGTTTTTGCTAGACTCTGTTGTTCCGCATAATCTAGTTTTTCCACATTGCTCCGCGATAATCCACCACGGCGGCGTGGGCACAACACACAGCGCGGCGCGTTTCGGTATACCGCAGATGATACAGCCGCTGTTCCTTGACCAGTGGTATTGGGCGGAACAAACACGAAAACTAGGAGCGGGACCCGGCAAGGTTAATATAAAACACGGCGGCGCAAATCTCGAGAAAAAAGTCCTCGACCTGATAAACAACGAAAACTACGCGCAAAAAGCCGCCGGCTTGGGCGAAAAAATACGCGCCGAGCGGGGGCTTAAAAACGCCTGCATACAAATTGAGAATTGCGCGTAACCGCATGAATTTTACAATAAACAAAAAAAACTACAGCAACAAAAATGTCTTGATAATAGCGGAGATAGGCACGTCTCATTCCGGCGATTCCGTGAAAGCGCGGGAGCTTGTAGACGCGGCCGTAGAATCGGGCGCGGACTGCGTCAAAACGCAAATTGTGTACGCGGACGAGATAATTCACCCTCGAACCGGTTTTGTGCCCTTGCCGGGCGGCGATACACCCTTGTACGAGGTGTTCAAAAAACTAGAACGCCCGCCCGAATTTTTTGCCGGTATTAAAGAATACGCCGAATCGAAGGGCGTACTATTTCTGGCAACCCCCTTCGGACCGCGCAGCGCCGGATGCTTAAAGAGTCTTTCACCTGACGCGGTAAAAATCGCATCGCCGGAATTGAATTACGCGCAGTTGCTGCAAACAGTTAGCGGCTGGGGTCTGCCCGCGTTACTTTCGAGCGGGGTGTCGACACTTGCGGACATCGAAACGGCGCTTTCATTTTTTGACAAAGAGAAAGTCTGCCTGCTCCACTGTGTTACAGCCTATCCCGCGCCGGAAACCGACTACAACCTTACGCTAATAAAAACACTAGGCGCTGTTTTTGGTGTAAGCGCCGGAATCAGCGACCACAGCATGGACGCCTGCCTTGTGCCTCTTTTGTCTGTGGCGAGCGGCGCTTGCGTCGTGGAAAAACATTTTTGCCTTTCCCGCAATGACGCGGGTCTTGACGATCCAATCGCCCTGCCCGCGGCCGGCTTCGCGAAAATGTCCGCCGCCATACGCCTTGCGGAAAAACAAAGTCCCGCTGCTATCATACAAGAACTTGAACGCCAACATTCCGCTCAAAAAGTGAGTCGTATTTTGGGAGACGGCGTAAAGCGTTTAGCGGCGTCCGAATCACAAAATTATATGCGTACAAACCGCTCTATACACGCTTTGCGCGATATACGCGCCGGTGAAATACTCAGCGCCGGAAACTGCGGGATTCTTCGCACCGAAAAAACCTTGCGCCCCGGAATGCCGCCTTTCATGCTGGAAAAAATTATAGACTGCCCCGCCCAACGCAACATTCCGTCAGGAGAAGGAGTCCGTTTTGAAGATATTGTATGCTTAAAAAAAAGCGATGAACCGTAAGCCGGATTCTGTGTCCTTTCCGCCGGAAAGGACTTTTCATTGAAAAGAACTTTCCGGCGGAAAGGCTGCCGCCATCTATCTTGAACAGGCTGTTGCCAGCAAGTTTCCATGCAGCTTACCCGCGGTTATAGAGTGGGCGCTCAACCGCTGTTTAGCTTTGCTCCTGATGAGGTTTGCCATGCCGGAATTGTCGCCAATTCCGCGGTGGGCTTTTACCCCGCCATTTCACCCGTACTGCCCGTTATAAAACAAGCAGCGGTATATTTTCTGCTGCGCTATCTGTAATCCGCCGCTTTAGCAAGAAGCCAAGCGGCAAAATCCCCGGCCGTTAGCCGGCATCATGCCCTGCGGAGCCCGGACTTTCCTCATTACTATGGCGCGGCCATAATAACGCGGCGGCGGTTCATCGCTCATATCTCTCTTAACACATAATAGCGCTAATTTCAATGTACTTGTTCGACTGATAAGATAAAGCGGTTGCTTGACAAGATTGCATAGATGAAGTTATGTGTCAGCTGAAAAATACAGGGGCATTTTTTCATGATAGGTTTCTTGGGGATATTCAGGCCGGACACAGATAATTTTATAGATTCCGCAGGGGAAACGCCGCTATAAGCCGTTCATCCGCCGCAGTTTTCGTAGGACAGGCAGATGGGCTTGCCTGTTTTGGCATCGGACACCAAGTCCGCTTCGATCTGGTATATCTCTCGCAGATTTTCACGGGTAACGACTTTTTCCGGGGAGCCTTCTGCCAAAAGGAAGCCGTTTTTCATGGCGAGGATGTGTCCGGCAAAGCGGGAGGCGTTGTTGAGTTCGTGAAGCACCATGACGATGGTACGCCCCTCGCGGCGATTGAGTCTGGAAAGAAGGGTCAGTATCTCCATTTGGTGCGCCATATCCAGATAGGTTGTCGGTTCGTCCAGGAGCATGAACTCCGTCTTTTGGCACAGGGTCATGGCAATCCACGCCCGCTGGCGTTGGCCGCCGGAGAGATTCGACAGGGGCTGGTCCCGATAATCTTCGATACCGGCGATATGCAGGGATTCCCGGATAATCTCAAAGTCTTCCCGCGTCAGGGCGCCAAAGCCGTGTTTGTGGGGAAAACGGCCATAAGCAGCCAGTTCTTCCACAGTCATGCCATCCGGAGCCACGGGACTCTGGGGAAGCACCGCCAAACGCCGGGCGATTTCTTTGGAGGGGGATGCGTGTATGTCTTGTCCGTCAAGCCGGATGGTTCCCGCATCGGGTTTCAGTATTCGGGCTATGCCCTTAAGGAGAGTGGATTTTCCGCAGCCGTTGGCCCCGATGATGACGGTTACCGCTCCTTTGGGGATAGATACATTCAAGTGCCGAATCACCGGCTTGCCGTCATAGCCGAGACTCAGATTTTCTGCCACGATTCCGCTTTTCATGAAATCCTCCTTTTGTGTTTTCACAATTTCTCTTGTTTCACCATAAGATAGATAAAATAAGGCGCGCCGATGATGGACACTACACTGCCAATATGGAGTTCCAGCGGTGCGAATAGGTTTCGGGCGACAATGTCGGACCCGGTTACCAGCAACATTCCAGTCAGGATGGATACCGGCGTGCAGTACCGATGCTGAGGTCCCGTCAACCTGCCCGCGATATGGGGGGCAAGGAGTCCCACGAAGGCGATACTTCCCGCCACGGATGTGGACACCGCCGCCAGCGCCGTCGCCATAATGATAAGCAGCCGCCGGTGTTTTTCCGTGTTCACTCCCAGTCCGCAGGCGGTCTCGTCTCCCAATGTAAAGACATCCAGATAGCGGGATTGGTACAGGGCGGCGGCGCAGATGAATACCAAGGGCGGGGCTGCCGCGATCACATAACTCCAGCTTACTCCCCAGATGCTGCCTGAAGTCCAAGAGAGCACGCGGTTAAAGTCGCGATTATCAAAACTGAGCTGCATAATGACAATCAGCGCGTTAAAACCCGCGTTTACCGCGATTCCCATAAGGAGAAGCCGCCGGGCTTTCATTCCTTGATGCCAAGCCAAGGCATAGATGAGCGCCGCGGCGGCGAGGCCGCCGGCAAGAGCGATTAGGGGCATGGTAAATATGGTGAAGACCGGTAGTGAATAGTAATTGTTCCCATTGGTCAGGTAGATGTAGACCACAACAAACAGGGCCGCGCCGCTGGAAATGCCGATGATTCCCGGCTCGGCAAGGTCGTTCCGCGTTACGCTCTGGAGGATGATGCCGGAAACCGCCAGAGCGCCTCCCACCAACAGCGCGATGATAATCCGGGGCAGACGGATGGCGAACAGGGCTATCCACTGTTGCCGGGTACCCCGTCCGAAAATGGTTTGTACCAGTTCCTTAGGTGAAATAGCCAGAGTCCCCAGATTCATGCTAAGAAGAACGGCGGTAATGAGAAGCAGCAACAGCAAGATAAAGACAAGGCGGAAACGCCCGGTACGCGAGGGAACATTCCTCATATCCGCCGTTCCTTTTTTATCATGCCAATAAGCACCGGCACTCCCAAAAGGGAAGTGAGAGAACCTACGGGTATCTCGAAGGGGCTGTTCAAGGTACGGGCGAGAATATCGCTGTAGAGCATCAATACCGCTCCGGTTACGATGGAAAAGGGAATCACCCTGCGGTAATCGCTTCCCACGCCAAGCCGGACTATTTGGGGGACGATGAGGCAGACAAAGCCGATATTGCCTCCGACCGCCGCCGCCGCGCCGCTGAGAAGCACCACGCAGAGCAATCCCCCGAAACGCACCCGGTTCGGCTGCTCCCCCAGACCCACCGCCACATCGTCACCCAGACTGAGAATGGTGATCCGGGGAGAAAGTATCAGGGCGAAGACCAATGCCGCGGCCGCGATCAACAGCACCCTGACCATTCCCCATGTGGACCCGCCCAGTCCGCCAGCCATCCAGAAGGCAAGATTTTTACTGTTGTTCGTCAAAATGGCGATCATGGCCGCCAAAGAAGAAAAGAGCATTCCCAGAGCCGTTCCCGCCAACAGAAGCCGGGTAATGTCCAGTCCGGCCCGTTTAGTGCTGAGGAGGAACACCAAGACGGCGCTGACGGAAGCCCCGGCAAAGGCGAAGAACACCCGTCCGGGCAGAGCCGGAACCTCTCTGATGGTCATATAGATCGCCATAGCCAGCACAGCTCCCTGATTCACTCCCATGATGGAAGGGGAGGCAATGGGGTTGCGGGTGAGTCCCTGAAGTATGGCCCCGCTTGCGGCGAGGAAGCCGCCGACAAGGAGGGCGCAAACAGCCCGCGGCAGCCGGGAATCCCAGATGATAAGCTGGGACGTACCGGTTTTTACCCTGCCGAAAACACCTCCCGCAATATCTGCGGGACCGATGGATGCGGCCCCCAGAGAGACCGAAAGCACCATCCCTGCCAAGATCATGCCGAATTCCGCGGCAAGAATCAGCGCCATCCGTTGCCGGCCGCCCTGCCGAATAAGAGCGCCGTTCAGTCTGTTCATTCCCGCGCTCTTACTGTATCAGCAGGGTTTTCAGTTCGTCCAAGAGCAACTTTTTGCCGTACACGCTGTATGCCTGGTTAAAGTAGGGAGACTGGGGCAGCCAGATAACCCGTCCTGCTTTGACGCTTTCCATGCTGTTCCATACAGAGCTGGCTTCCAAAGCCGCCCTATCGTCCGGCGAGGCCAGTACGACCATATAATCCGCATTTATCCCGGTAAGACCCTCAAGGCTTGCGGTCGGAAGGGAAATGTTGTCCTGTTCCGGCAAGCCTTGAGGTATTCCCAAGCCCATGTCGTTATAGAACATATCCCCATAGGCCGCGCCGGTGAAAAGATAATAAGAATTTCCCGCAGTGAGGAAGGAGAAATAGGTCGCATCCGGCCCGTTGGCGGCCTTGATTGCGGCCCCTGCTTCTCTGGCTTGCGTCTCATAATCGGCGATATAGGCTTCCACTGCCGCGCCGGAATCAAAAAGTTCTCCCACCATCCGCAAATCCCCCCGCCAGTCGTTCACTGTAGGTTCGATAATGATGGTTGGGGCGACGGCCTGCAATTGCCCATAGGCTTTTTCCTGACGAGGGTTGATGATGATCAGGTCGGGTTCTGCGGCGAGGACGGCCTCCACATTCACCGTATCCGCCATAGGGTATCCGATGATAACGGCCCCGGCCAGCATATCCTCCAAGTATGAGGGGAACCGGGTGTAATCGTAAGCATCGGAATCGGATGTGGCCACAGGCTTCCGTTCGATAATACAAAGCATATCGCTGATTCCCGAAGCGTCCGCGATACGCTGGGGATTTACCGGTATGCTCACCGCCCCCCGCAGAGTGTTTACCGTCCGGGTTTCGGAAATGGCGCCCGTGTCCGCTGGTTGAGCCTTCTGCCGGCCGCAACTTCCCAGAGTGAAGGGCAAGATAACACAAAAGCAGAAAATAATAATGAGGTTTTTCATTTGTAGACTCCAGAATATGAGATATGTTAGAACCGTCTAACTATCACAATTTACCGGATACACTGAAAACTATCAATACCCTCGGACAATTCCGCAGAGTGTTTGTTGCGGCGCTTGACAAAAAAGTTATGCTGGGCTTACAATAGTTAGTAATATCTAACAATGGAGGAATACTCTTATGACAAAGACTATTCAGAAAAAAGCGGCGCTGCTCGTGATTTTTACGATGGCAGTGGTTAGTTTTGTAAGCGCGCAGGAGGAGGAAAGCGCGGCGGATGACGGGGAGGAGGCTGGACATACAGGCCTCGCCGCCGCCATTAAAACCAGCCAGGAGGAGGAAAGCGCGATAAATAGTGAAGGGGGGGGGGGGGGCTGAATACATCGGTCTCACCACCGCCGTTAAAATCAGCTTTGGGAATGTCGTTGAGAAAGTGGAACCCAGTATCACGCCCTATGTGATATACTACAAGTCCTTCGGCGGACTTGACGTGTACGCCGAGGTTGATTACACGGCGGCATTGAGCGACTCTGGCTGGTACGGGTTGTATATCGCGCAAGAACTTGGCTACAACTTTGGCGTCATCGAGTCGGGAACTCTGACCGTCATTCTCAGCAACGAAAACACGATACAGTTGAAGCCGGAGCTTGGGGACGGCGCAAGCCAATGGGGAAATTTTGTACCCTCGCTGAAATGGACGCAGGGGCTGGGATTCGGCGATATGTATCTGCAAGTTGGACCGTCGATTGATTATTTGACCGGCGTTGAGGGTGAGAGCGCGCTGGGGTTTGACTCCACGCTCGGCTGGGATTCCAAGTTCGGGCTTGGCGCTTATTTTACCCTGCATTCCGCGCTTGACCCGGAAGACGATCCGTGGTATGAAGGTTATGTATATTATATCAAGGGCCCCTTTTTTGGTACTATCTACGCTGAAGCGTGGAGTCAATTCAAGATGCTTTATATAACCCCGACTGTTTATATAACCCCTCATACGAACCGTAACATTTTGACTTTCTATACTTCGGCTATGATAACGTTAGTCGAAGATGTTGAAAAACCGTCCATCATGCCGGAAATTGGGGTTAAGTACAGCTTCTGATTTTGGGTAAATTGCCGGGGATGCGTTGTTGCGAAGCGGCAAGGCCTTTAGGGAAGCGCTGATTAACAGGGGGATGAGGGGGGGGGGGGGGCGTGGAGGAAGCGGGTAAAAAACGGCCGGTTTGCGCGCGCTTTTATGCCGGAAATGCGGGCGCTGTCTGCTTTTTCCACTCCGTTGCCGGCTCATGGCGCACTTCCTCCTTACCCCCTCAACGCCGCTCGTATCAACATAACATCGCCAAAGCCGAAACGCTTCGCCAGTTTGTCAAAAGCTGCTTTGACAGGACGCGGCGCAATGCCTGCGGCTAAACCACCCCATGTAAGCGTCTTTTCAATATAAAATCCTTCCTGTTCAAGCATTCGGGAAAGTGTTTTAACAGAAAATAAGTATAAATGATCGAATATAGCCGACCGCCAGTGGTTTTTAAATAGACGCGCCTGAAAACCGTCGCAGTTCGGCGTGGTAAGAAATAAACGTCCGCCCGGCGCAAGAAGGCGGCGCGCTTCCGCAAGAAAAACACGCGGACGGCGAAGATGTTCTATCAAGTGCGACGCGATTATGAGTGAATAAGCGCCGCCTTCAAGCATATTTTTTTCAAGAGGAAGGTGATATACATTCACGCCGCGTTCACGCCGCGCATACTCAGCCTGCGCCGTGTTAATTTCAACGCCGTCCGCTTGCCAGCCCCGTCCAAGCAGATATGCCAGCAAAGCTCCTGTGGCGCACCCAATATCAAGAACGCGCCGCGCGTCAACGGGCAACTCGCTTTCAAACTTATAAAAATCAGCGTCCGCCAGCGAAAGCAAGCCTAAATTCAGGAAAGCTTCCTCGTTAGCAAGTTCATATTCAAGGTAATTTACGCCGCTATAGCGTCCGCTTATCGCCGCTTCATCGGGCTGCGGATTTATTTGCGCAAGAGAGCAATTCTTACAACAGACATAAGCAAAGCCTTCACAACACAAATACGCAGTGAAGGCGCTGCCGCCGCATAAAGCGCACGGCTCCTTGCGCCTTGTCTCCTCCCGGACGGGAGTCGACCATGTTTTAATCAATCCTACTTGCTGCCAATATACTTTAATAAATCTACTACACGGTTAGAATAACCCCATTCGTTGTCATACCACGATACAACTTTGAAGAAGCGCTTCTCGCCGGGAAGATTATTTTGGAGTGTCGCAAGGCTGTCATATATCGAAGAATGGAAATTGTGTATAATATCCGTTGATACAATCTCTTCATCAGAAAAATCAAGAACACCTTTCAAATAGCTTTTTGACGCATCTTTAAGTTTTTTATCGATTTCCTCAATGGAGGTATCCTTTGTGGAGCGGAATGTAAGATCCACAACAGACCCGGTAGGAGTCGGGACGCGGAAGCTCATACCAGTCAATTTACCCTTCGTCGAAGGAAGAACCTCGCCCACGGCTTTAGCCGCGCCGGTGGTTGAAGGTATGATATTGATAGCCGCCGCCCTGCCGCCGCGCCAATCTTTGTTCGATGGACCGTCAACAGTTTTTTGCGTAGCGGTATACGAGTGAATAGTTGTCATAAGACCAGTCTCGATGCCGATACCCTCTTTTAAGATGACATGAACGAGCGGCGCAAGACAATTTGTAGTGCAGCTCGCGTTAGAAATAACATGATGTTCCGCGGCTTTGTATTCGTCCTGATTCACACCCATAACAAAAGTCTTTACCGGTTTTGCAGGATCGGCGGATTTTGCGGGCGCTGAAATGATAACCTTCTTAGCGCCTGCTTCTATATGCCCGTATGCTTTTTCGTTGGGATAAATTCCGGTGGATTCAATTACATATTCTATTCCCAGTTCCTTCCACGGAAGCTGCGCGGGAGTAAGCCCCTTGCCAGAAATACATTTTATTTCATGACCGTTCACAACAAGAACGTCATCCCCTTTCGTACCAAGCTCGGCATTCATTTTACCCTGCGTGGAATCATACTTAAGCTGATAAGCAAAGTATTTCGCGTCAGTTGAAATATCAACGACCGCGACAACGTCAATCTTATCTTTTCCAAGCAAGTTCTGTCCAACAAGCGCTTGAAACACGAGACGCCCTATGCGTCCAAAACCATTAATGGCTACTTTCATAAAAACCTCCAAGGCGATTATATTTCAGTCTATTAAAATTTGAGCTTCTGGTCAAGCGATTGTCCGCATTCATGCCAGATGCGAATTAGAAACGTAAATCGTTATACTATAACGATTTACAAGGCGAGAGTTTTGCCGTGTTTTTTGCTAACTCTTTATATAATAAAGAGTTAGCGCTTTTGAATTTGGAATTGCCGCCGTGTTATTGCGTAACCTTGACGGAGTATTCCGGCGGCTATAAAGTAGTAGAATTGTTCAACAACTGAAATTCCCGGACAACAGCGCTCAACAATGCAAAATGCGGAATGAAGCGTGTAAACTATGCGGTGTTTACGAAACTCCTGCCTTTATTAAGAGCAAGGCGGTTAATCAAAGAAAGAAAAAACGCCATTTACGAGGAGCTTGATATGACGTTATCATTAATATCCTGCGGAGTTTTCCGGCACGAGCTTGAAAGGGTGCTGCCGGACATAGAAGCGGAGTTAGGCTGCCGTATTGAAACTGATTTTTTAACGCCCGCTTTGGACGAAAAGGCTGATTTGCTGGAAAAATCAGTTTCTGAAAAGCTGGAACAGAATAAAAATAAAAAAAACGTATTGCTTTACGGGGGTATGTGTCATACCGAATGGCCGCGTATAACGGAAAAAAGCGGCGCGGTATACCCAAAGGCATCTAACTGCGCCGAAATGATGCTTAGTCCTGAAAAGAAAAAAGAGTTTGACGCCAAAGAGGATGTTTATTTTATTACACTGGGCAGCTTAAAGCAGTGGAAAGAGATATATCAGCAGGGACACGGCTGGGAAGCCGCCGACGCGCGGGTAAATTTTTCTTATTTCGAAAAAATAATTGTACTCGATAGCGGGATTTTTGAAATTTCGGATGAAGAATTATTCGAGTTCTTTGATTTTGCGCAAGTACCAATAGAAACTATGAAAATAAGCCTTGATTACTTTAAATCGGTGGTTTTGGATTTATGCAGAAAGCAGTTAGCGGCATAGTAAATTTTTCGCGCTTTACCTCCCACGCATCCGTGCTGCATAAGGCGGATAACCGGCGGTATGCAACGCGGCTGCGTGGGGGGGGGGGGGGCTACAGATTACCCAGGTTATAAAAAGCTTTCTTGCCGGCGTACTCGCTTGTGCCTGACAATTCTTCTTCAATGCGCATAAGCTGATTGTATTTGGCGATACGGTCGGTACGGCTCATTGAACCTGTTTTTATCTGGCCGGTTTCCAGCGCGACAACAAGGTCGGCTATAAACGTATCGGCGGTTTCACCGGAACGGTGGCTTACAACTGCGGTGTAACCGGCGCGTTTCGCCATCTCGACAGCCTCGTAAGTTTCGGTAACTGTGCCAATTTGGTTCACTTTTATCAAAATGCTATTGCACGATTTTTCTTTTATACCTCGCGCAAGGCGTTTTGTGTTGGTAACAAAGAAATCGTCGCCGACTATCTGTATTTTTGAGCCAAGCGCCTTTGTCATCTTTGCGTAACCGTCCCAGTCATTCTGATCCAATGGGTCTTCAATCGAAATGATGGGATACTTTTCAATCCATTTTGAATAAAGCTCGACCATTTCATCGGCGCTGAACAGCTTATCCGGGTTGGACTTCCAGAATTTGTAACCTTTGCCGCCGCCTTCGTCAAAAAGCTCCGAGCTTGCGCAGTCCATGGCAATGGCAAACTGTTCTTTATCCGCCTTATATCCGGCTTTTTCGATGGCTTTGATGATGTATTGCAAGGCTTCTTCATTTTCAATGTCCGGCGCAAAACCGCCTTCATCGCCTACAGCGGTGTTTTTACCCGCGTCAGCCAGTATCTTTTTAAGGTTGTGGAAAACTTCCGCCGTCCAGCGCACCGCTTCCGCAATGCTGGGCGCTCCGATGGGCATTACCATGAATTCCTGAAAGTCAACTTTATTTCCGGCGTGTTTGCCGCCGTTAATGATGTTTGCCATTGGAACCGGCATTAGTGTTGTATGTATTCCTCCCAGATATTTGTACAGGGGAAGAGACGCGGATTCCGCCGCCGCCCGTGATACCGCCATGGAAACGCCAAGTATCGCATTTGCGCCCAGATTGGCTTTATTTTCCGTGCCGTCAAGCTCTATCATCGTCCTATCGATGTTTACCTGATCGAAGGCGTACATCCCAATAATTTCATCGGCGATTTTTTCATTCACATTATCAACGGCTTTCAAAACACCCTTGCCCTGATAGCGGTCTTTATCGCCGTCTCGTAGTTCTACTGCCTCATACTCGCCGGTCGAGGCGCCCGAAGGCACTGCCGCCCTGCCGAATGAACCGTCTTCCAACAAAACATCCACCTCAACGGTGGGATTTCCTCGCGAATCCAGAATTTCGCGCGCTGTAACCATTTCTATCAAACTCATGAATGTTCCTCCACTAATGAATATGTTACTAATTCTGCATTTTTTTGACGTTATAGTCAAGGTAATGTAGAATACTGCCCCGCCAGCGTAGCAAAATGCTGCGCATTTTGCTTTAGGAGTTTCGCATAGCGAAACTCCAGTCTGTAACATCGACAAGTGGTCATGGAGTTTGCGCTACGCGCAAACTCTGGCGCTCAACGCGCAAAGCGCGTTGAGCCGCGTTGAGCCAGCCGCGAAAATCTTATTCTTTGAACGGAAAGCGCACGATGACGATGCCGGAGCCGCCATTGCCGCCAACGCCGTTATCGGATTTACGTTTTCCGCCGCCGCCGCCGTTGCCGGTATTTGCCGCGCCGGCGCTTTTACCGCCGCCCGCGCCACCTGTCGCGTAAGTGGTCTCAACACCTGTTAGACCACCAACTATGCTTTTTAGCGTGGTGTTTGAGGTGCTGACGCCCGTGCCGCCTGCCGCAAAATCAATGTCGCCTACACCCGTTCCCACGCTGCCGAACCCGCCGCCGCCTGCGGTGCCGTACGGACTTAATTGACCGCCGTTATTGCCCTGCCCCGTCGTACCTTTTCCATTCTTATTCGTACCGCCGCCGCCGCCGGAGCCGCCGGTTTTACCGGTGCCGGCACTGTTTTCATTATGATGTCCGCCGCCGCCCCCGCCAATAGCAGGGCCGATTATGGTATTAGTGGATTGTGTTATGGAAGAATTGCTGCCATTTGAGCCGTCGGTGGCATTAGAATTGCCGCCCTGGCCCCCGCCGCCTACCGTTACCGTATAGGTCGTTACGGATAGCGATTGGGTTGTAGCCATAACTACACCGCCCGCGCCCCCGCCGCAACCTGCCCAACCAAGATTATCAGCTCCGCTATTTCCACCCCAGCCCCCGCCGCCGCCTCCGGCGACAACGAGCGCCTGTACTTTGCTGCCTGTAGGGGCGCGTGTTACGACTAGTTTTTTGTCGGTGTCGGGAGAACTAGTGGTGGTAACATTTTTAAATATATGAACCTCGTCCCAAGCGGCGGTGTCGACGGTACCGCTCATTACAAACTGAACGCTGCTTCCGCCCGTCGCCATCTGCTTGGCGCTGTTATCCACCTTTGTAAACGTTATCTTGTATGTTTTTTCCGGCGTGGCGGAATTCGGCGATTTTACCGTAAATTCCACCGCCTTGCCGCCGCTGGTAATATCGGCGGCCCCAACCGTTATCTGCGAGGTTGTATTGGAAACATTATTTATTACAGGCTCTCCTATAGACGCTCCCTTGTATGTAAACGCCGCCGTAATACTCACCTTTACAGGAATACTCTTGTCAAGCGCAAACGCCGGTATAGACGACGTGTAATTCAACACGCCGCCTGATACAGTCTCGTTTATCTTCGCCATTACAGAACCGTACTTCGCGGTAATGCCTGTAATATTCACTACGCCCGCGTTCCATTTGGCGTAGACATCCTTGTCCTCCATCACCTTTCCTCCGGTGAACGGCGTCCCCGTTCCCTCCGCATCGCTGTACCAGCCCTCAAAGCCCCAGTCCGGCCGCGTTGGCGGCGTTGGCAGGCTTACCGCGGCATAACCAGGGGGATCAATCGCCGAAACATTAGGCTCCGTATGAACTCCGTCGTTCCAATAAAAATTCACGCGATAGTGGTTGGGCACCCAGTTTGGCGACACCGTTATATCTCCCAGTATCACGGTGTCCGAGCTTAAAGCATCTTCGGTATTGTTCCCGCCGGATGTCGCCGTTACATACCACGCGCCGTTGGCTGTGTAATGCAGTTTGCTCCCTTTTCCAACGGGATTTATCTCAGGCAGCGTCAGCGCTCCAGCCTCCCCCGTATACTCTACTTCAATCGGAGCGTGGGTGGTTGCTCCGTCCTGCCAGTCAAACGTTATCTTGTACGTGTCCGCCGTCCATTTCGCGTAGGCTGTTATGTCCGTATCGGCGGGAAGCGTCGCGCCGCTGACAAGCTCGCGCTCCGCACTCCCGTCCATGTACCACCACTTGCCGTCAGCCGGCTTGTAGTGCGGGCGCGCTCCTATTTCGGGCAGTTCGCCCTCAAGCGTGGTTTGCCCCGCGCCGCTGGAAAGCGCCAGCAGACTGCCGCTCGTCTGACCCTCGTAGGGCGTGAACGTTACCAGCGCAGCCCCCGCCGGTCTGTCCTGCCACAGCGCGTACACGGTCGTACTATCCTTCTCCAGCACGGTCTCGCCGGGATAAAACCGTTTCGGGTCGGCGGCGGCGGGAACGCCGGGCCAGTTGATGTTCTCTCTTTTGTCTGTAAACCAGCCTAAAAAGCCCTGATACCCCTCAGGCGCGCTTGACGGCGCTTTCGCCTCGCTCAGCCTAGCCGTGTTCGGCGTGTCTTTGGAATATGTAAAAGTTTCTGTAAACGAGCCGTTCCCGTCCTTGTTCTTCCCGCCGTTGAAGTCGAACACGACAGACCAGTCGTCGCCTTTCCAGTGTCCGTAGACGGTCGTGTCCTCCGCTACCTCGCTTGACGAGGTGAACACCTCCCCGCCGGATATGTCGGTAAACCACGTTGTCACGGAGGGCTTTTCGTCCGCGTCTACCGGGTGGTAGTGCGCGGGGCCGCCGCTCACCGCGGGTATGCTTTTCACCGTGTGTACGCCGTTGCCGTCCGGCAGCGCCTGCCGTGTGATTCCCGCGCCGCCGCCGGTCCAGTACGGGATGAAGGTTACGATTTTCGCGTCAGGATGCAGCTCCTGCCACCATGCGTAAAGTATTACGCTTCCTGTAATCTTGGTTCCTTCGGCGAATAGGTTTGCGCTGGGCGCGTCCTCGTCGCTTTTTAGGTACGGCGTTGGCTCCGGCGGCTCCGGCTCCGGAACGGGTTCGGGCACGGAGTCGTCCGGGTCTTCTCCGTTACCCGGATACTCCGGATCGCCTTCGCTAAGCAGAGGCTGCTCGTTTTCTTCGGGCATGGGCGTGGGGATTGTGTACCAGCCGATGAGAATCATGCCTCCGCGCTGTATGTGGGCGGAGGAGGGCAGGTTGACCGTGCCGTCGTCGTTTATGACGGTGTCCCAGAAGTCCTCCGGGATGCTTTGTGAGAGCCACTCGCCGCCTTGTGTTTTGAACTC
>JAIRZA010000128.1 GCA_031267475.1 Spirochaetaceae bacterium
CTTTCGGCGCAATTTATGGCTCGTATTTACCGCGAAATACCGGAATGTAAATTAGCGGTTTTTTCAAAGTTGAAGTTTGTTTGCACCCAGAATTTTATCAAATTCAGAAAATTCTTTAATGCTGATTATAAAGCGGGTTTTGCCGTACGCGCTGATACCTTCGATAACGTACAGGGTAAATTCCCCATAGCGTTTACGCTTTGGGACTTGCAGGGCAAGCGTTTCCCTGAATATATTGATGTCGATGTGCCGGAAACGGGTGAAAAAAAACGATATTGGGATGATTTTTATAAATCCATCAATCATTGGATACGGACTTTTGGCAATATTCGTGAAAAAAACAGAGGATTACTCATCTGTGAATCCCCTGATTTTCAAAAAATACATCAACCGTACCTTACATTGTCATCTGATACACGGAAAACCAGGCAGTTTTTTTGCACTGACAAAACTATATCTATAGCCACGATCTATTTTGCCGTCCGGCTTTGTATTGAACCGACATGGCTTAACGACCGCGATCAATTTTTATATCCGAATAATGACGGCTGGAAAGCCGATACGGAATTTCAAAACGACTGCCTTGCGTTCACGTTATTTCACGGGCAAAACCGCATCTCAGCCGCCGAGGGTGTAAACCATTGGATTCCTTTTACCGAGCAGGAAGTAGATGCAGGCGAAAAATTTGAATCCAATTTTATGAGTAATTATATCAAGGAAAAAACTTTTAGCGATGAGGCAAATTCCGTGTTAAAAGCCGGTTTGGAGTTATGGAGATATTACCATAAAACAACCAAAGGAAATAACGCCGCTCCTGTAAACGCCTCTTTTTATGACATTCGGGAATATTTTCAGGGCCGCTCCGCTAACGGCAAAATGAACAATAAATCTGCTGATGAAACATATAACAAAATAATCAAAACAGTGCGGAATAACGTTAAGCTGTTAGCCCAGAAGATAGAACCCAAAATTTACGCATACGGGTTTTTGAAGTAAATTACCCGCGCCGCTGATGTTACCTGCGACAGAAAATATTTCCCATACCACCTCAATAATTCACAAGTAGAATAACACTTTATTTCACGTATCCCTTCATCCGTTCCGTTCAAAATCAGATTTCATGTTTCTGAATCCTGAAACAATCGCGCCATTCACACTTTTTTGCACGCACCACATCGTATACACTCAGGAGAATTATTCATTGAATAGGGAACAATATTCATCTGACATTTTTTTGCACAAATACCACATTGCCCGCCAGCGGGTTTCCATGCGCTCCGCGCTATCATCCCGATATCCGCCGTCCCTTACCCTACGCGGCAGTGTGCCACCCGCAGTCCTCCGCCCCCTATGAAAACAGAACACCCGGCGGCGGATGACAACTCAATCTCAAGACAAATCCCCCCCCCCCCCCGACAAACGAACCTAGCTTAGAACAACATTTACCGTCAATCAGCGAGTCCCTAAGCAAGCGCCGCCGCCCCGCGTCTTATGCGCTTTTCCCGTTTCATCACCCAAACATAATAATAAACCGCGCACTGCCTTCGACAGACGAAAACGCCGGGCATTGCCGTAAAACATTTTGCGACAGTCCGCCGGCGGCAAATTGCCGCTTGACTCTTTTGTTATAAAAAACTAACATAAGTTAGTTGGAACTAAATTTTTAGATGGAGGATTTTATGAAAAAGGTGTTAATCGTGTATTGGAGCAGCAGCGGGAATACTGAAACCATGGCAAAACAGGTCGCCAAAGGCGCTGAGGAAGAGGGAGCGGAAGTTATTCTAAAAACCGTTGGAGAGGTTTCGCCGGAGATGGTGAAAGAGGCTGAGGCGCTTGCGTTCGGAAGTCCGGCTATGGGGGACGAGGTGTTGGAAGAGGACGAGATGGAGCCTTTTATCGCAAAACTTTCTAAAGCGGAGCTTGGCGGCAAGTCTTTAGGTTTGTTTGGGTCTTATGATTGGGGCGACGGGCAGTGGATGCGGGATTGGGTTATTCGGATGAAGGGGCTGGAGGCAAAAGTTGACGGCGAAGGAATTATTGCCCGGCTTGAGCCGGACGAGGCTGCGCTCGGCGAATGCTATGAACTGGGCAAGCGGCTGGCCAAATAAAAATTAAGGGGTTACGCATGAATGTTGTTATCATTGGCGGAAACGACTGCATGGTTTGCCGTTACAAGACTATATGCAAAGAATATGCTTGTAAGGCGAAAATTTTTACGCAGCCGAAGGGTAATTTAGAGGGTTTAATCGGAAGTCCCGATCTTATTGTGATTTTTACTAATCCGGTTTCACACGAAATGGTTAAAGTGGCAAAGAAAGAGGCGGCGCGTAAGGATATACTCCTTGTGCAGTCGCATTGCGGAAGCGCGAACGCGCTGCGAAACATTTTAGCCGAGGCCGCCGGCAAAAGGTCGGGCTAAAAACCGGAGGATTGCGCGCGGCGGTTGCGGCAACGCTTGAAAACGTATGTTTTCAAGCGTTGCCGTTCACGGCGGTTTTGTAATTCCGGCTGGAAACAATTCTATCTTTCACGTCTTTCACCTTAGCGGCCTGCGCAAACCGTCTCCAGAAGGCAGTCCAGCATATCATTCAATGTCGCGTTTTTCGCGGTAACCGTATCAAAACCCGCCTGCCGGGCCGCGGCCGCGGTCTGATTGCCAATACAGAGCGCTCGTACCCTCCGAAGCGCGGTCATCTTTTCTTCTCCCGCGATACGCGCAAATCCGGATACCGTTGAAGCGCTTGTAAACGTCAGCCAATCGAGCCCTTCCGTAATCAATTCGATAAAATACGCGTCGTCGCGGCGGGGCGGCGGAACGGTGTCGTATACGGGAATATCAATAAACGGAATCCCGGCGGCGGAAAGCGCGTCCGTTATATCGCCGCCGGCAATTTTGGAGCGTGGCAGGATTACAAGGGGACGCGCGTTTTTTTCTGTTGTAATAGTTTCCGCAAGAAGACGTCCGAGCGACTTTCCGTTATATGTTTCAGGTACAATATCCGCGATAACGCCGCGCTTGGCAAGCTCCAATGCAGTCGTTTTTCCAATGGCGGCAAAACGGCAGTCGCGCAAAGCGCGGACATCTTTCCCATATTTTATGAGCTTGTCAAAAAAAACCTCTACCCCGGCGGGGCTTGTGAATACGAACCATTCGTTTCCGCGCAAAGAATAAAAAGCGTTTTCAAGTTCAGGCGTATATTCAATAACCTCAATTTGTATCGCCGGAATTTCGACAACCTCCGCGCCTTCAGCGGCAAGCATAGCGGAAAGTTTCGCCGCGCGGGACGCGGGGCGCGTTACGCCTATACGCAGCCCGAAAAGAGGTTTTTTTTCAAACCACGAAAAACGTTTCGACAACTCGCAGACTTCCCCCGCAACAGTGATAGCGGGCGACCGTATCCCCGCCTTCAGCGCCTCGCCGCGCAGGGCGGACAGGGTGGAAACGATTTTTCGCTGCCGCGCCGAACATCCTTGTTCAATTATCGCCGCCGGCGTATTTTCCGGCGCTCCAGCCTTAATCAGCCCGTCGCATATAGCTTCAAGCTCCGATACGCCCATCAAAAAAATTAAGGTCCCGCCGGTTTTTACAAGAGACTCATAATCGATAACACTGCCGTCGTCTTTGCGGTGGGCGGCAATGATATGCGCCTGCGAACAGAGTCCGCGGTGTGTTACCGGTATTCCACCATAGGCTGGAACCGCGACGGCCGACGTTACGCCCGGAATCACTTCAAACGGGATGCCGGCCTCGTATAAAAGTTCAAGCTCTTCCCCGCCGCGGGCGAACAGGAAGGGGTCGCCGCCTTTTAGCCGCGCCGTATTTTTACCGGAAAGAGCTTCCTTCACCAGCAAAAAATTTATTTCATCCTGACGCAGAGTATGAGCCCCCGCCTTTTTCCCAACGTAAATCGTTTTCGCGGTATAGGGTATTTGAGCTATAACGCCGCGTCCGGCAAGGTTGTCGTATAAAACCACATCCGCTTCTTCGAGCGCTCTTTTTGCTTTTATTCCTAAAAGCCCCGGATCCCCGGGACCGGCGCCAATAAGCGTAACTTTTCCCTTCTTTACGCCGGACTTTTTATAATAGTCAGACAACAATTCTATCGCGAGACGCCGCCCTAATTCTTCACATTCGCCCGCGCCGCCGCGCGCGCTTCCGGTAACAAAAAGCGGACTTCCCGCCTCGGCGTACAAACCGCGCAGCGTCATCACCGAATCTGAAATTTCCGAATAAGCGGCCGCCGGAGAGCCGCAGCCGCCGGAGAGTGTTCGGATAAAAGCTCTTTCCGCCAAGGCCGCCGCGCGGCTTTCCGCATTGTCAATCGCGCTAAAAACCGCTTGCAAAAATTCATCCGCGTAGTCTTTGGCGCATATCGCTACGATACCCTGCCCCGCCGCCGGCAGGATTTCATCAATACTGAAATAACGGTTTATCCTGTGAGCAAGTTTCAAGCGAATCAACGAGGCGGCGGCGAGCGCAAGCGCTCCGTATTCGCCTGAATCCAGCTTCCTAAGGCGGGTTAAAACATTGCCGCGTATCAGTTTTACTTCCCAGCGCGGAAATATTTTCTGTAATTGCACACGCCGCCTGCCGCCTGAACATCCTATTGGCTTTGACATATCAGCTTCAGAAACTCCCTCCGGCAGCACAAGCACATCACGCGCGTCGTCGCGGCGCAGGAACGATTTTATCGCAAGGCCTTTTTCAAGAAACGAGGGAATATCTTTAAGACTATGAACGGCTGTGTCTATTTTTCCGTCAAACAGCGCCCTGTCAAGCTCTTTCACAAAAAGACCTTTTCCGCCCGCGCTTTCCAGCGGTCTGTCGACAATCATATCGCCGCTCGTTTTCATGGTGATTATTTCCGTATCGATAGTTTCATCGAACCGCTTTATTTTTCCGGCAACATTCTCAGCCTGAATTACGGCAAGAGCGCTCTCGCGGCTGCCTATACGAATCAGCATACTACCCCCCCCCCCCCCATCACAAAAAAACTCGCAAAAAAGCGCCCAAAAATTATATACGGCATTGTCTTATTTTTTCCGCGGCGGCGCTCACCGCCTTATGATCTAAACCGTCCGAACTTATGCCTATTGTCAGATTTTCCGAGTCCACAATCGCCGGAAAATAAAATGTAGATTCTTCTTTGCAATCCGCGACAGATACAGGTATATTTTTTCGCTTACATTCTTCGCCTGTCATTTTATTTACGGCGCGGTCATTCGTAGCGGCAATCACGAAATCAGCGGAATCTATGCTTGTGTATTCTTCCTCCCGCAGGACTACCCGCTCGCCGCAAATACTTTTTATCGCCGGACCAACCTCCGGCGCTATGATTTCTATGCTACAGTCAAAGCGCATCAATGTCCGCAGACGGCGCAAGGCGACATTTCCCGCGCCTACGATGAGGAACTTTTTATTTGTTATATCCTGAAACACCGGAAAAAATTGTTTTTTCCGGCTTGAAACACCAGCGGCGCGGCCGCTGACAAGCGGACTGCCGGTTATCGTATTAATAATACTTTCCGCGCTAAGCCCGCCGCCGTCTTCGGGAGGACGTATCACAAGCGCGTTGCAGTTTTCCGCCGCCGCCGCATTCATTTTTTCGTTAAAGCCGCCTTCCGCGCCCGTCTCTTTGCTGACAAGCCACGCGGCGTTTGTTTGGCGTATCAACGCGCGGTTAAGATATTCGGAGAATGGTCCCTGCATCGCGATGATGTTTTTTACCCCGATTCCGGCGGCGCGGCACAGGCGGAGGCTTTCGTCCAGCGGAAGGACGCGCGGGTACACGCGGGAATTGAAGGCCGCGTCCGAGAAAAAGCGCAGCTCTTTTGAGCCTGTCGTCAACAATATATTTCCCGCCTTGTCTTTCAAAAAAGACGCCGCTTCTTCCATGCCGCCTGCGTAAAATATATTCCCGCCCGCGCGCGGGCGGGATATTTCACGGCGTAATCGCATATAGGCAAGGTTTAATTTTTCGCAGGCTGATTTTATATTTTTTGTAACAATCTCAGCGTAAGGATGAGTGCAGTCAATTACATAATCAGGCTTTAATTCTTGTATTTTTTTTAACATTTCATCTTCGCCCAGCCTGCCGCTGTGTATAGATACACCTATAAATACGCCGTCTTTATTAACTTTATTTTGCGCAATTTCCGCGCCGTACTCCGTTGCGCAAAATATATGAACGCTCATGTCTATTGATTTAATTTCCGCCCGCGACAAAAGCGAGTCAATAAATTTTCCGCCGTCCACTGTGCCGGAAAAAACACAGATTGTCATTTTTCAGTTTCCGCCGCAAGCGCGTAACCGCGGCGTGTTACCATTTTTCCGTTTATAATCGCGGTTTCGTCGTTGCCGATAAATACGGTTGTAAACATATCAACCTCCGTATTTTTCAATTCAGAAAGTGATAAAATCCGGCAGTCTTCGCCGCCGCGTCCTATGTTTCGCGCTATTCCGCAGACGGTTTCGCCGCCGCGGCAGCGTAAAATAATTTCACAAGCCTTTGAAAGATAAGCGGCTCGTTTTTTACTTGACGGGTTGTATAAACATATCACAAAACCGCCGCCCGCCGCCGCGTTGAGCCGTTTTTCTATTATGCTCCACGGGGTTAAAAGGTCGGAAAGGCTTATCACGGCAAAATCGTTTGTCAAAGGAGCGCCTAGCGCCGCGGATCCCGACAGAGCCGCCGTAATACCCGGCACAACGACTATTTCCACCAGCGGATACCGCGGCGACAACTCAAGGCATAACGCGGCCATGCCGTAAACCACCGCGTCTCCCGAACAAACCAGCGCCGTTGTCTTTCCGGCGGCGGCTTTACTCAGCGCTAATTCGCAGCGTTCTTTTTCCTGCCGCATCGATGTCGAAAAACATTCTTTACCAGCGGTCAAACCGCTTATCAGATCAAGATATAAGGGATAGCCGGCAATGACAGAAGAGGCGGCTATCGCGGCGCGCGCCTCGCCGCTTAAATATTTTTCATCTCCCGGGCCTATACCTGCAATGTACAATGTCATGCTCTCTCCTTCGCGTCTTCCATTTCCGCAATGTACGACTTACGCAACGCGGCAAAACATTCGTCCCAAAGGCGGCTGTCAAGATTATCGCGCAGTCCGAACAGCACCTTGTCCATTACTTTTCCCGCGGACTGCTCTATAGCGCGGCATAGCGTTTCTTCCGCCGTTTTATCCGGAGCGCAGTTTTTAATCACTGATTTAACACGCATGGCTATGTCGGCGGCGGCTTCATTTCTTATTTCCCGTATCGTTCCTGTATTTGCGCGGAATGTATACCATTTGATGAATTCGGCCATATCCTCGCTTATTATTTTTTTTATCTCGTCAAAGTTGACGCGGCCGCCGCCCCGCGCCGGATTGCGCGCGCTTATATCGTCAATATCAAAAAGCGACACGCCTTTTATTTTTTTTATTTCAGGGTCAATGTCCCGCGGCATGGCCAAGTCTAAAAAAATACGTTTTTTTTCATCAAGTCCGTCAAAACTACGGGAAACTTCCTCGCGGCTAATCGTATGATGCGGGCTCACTGTCGCGCTTATCACAATTTGATAGTCCGGCAGCCGCGAATATCTTTCGTCATAATCTATCACGCGGACATTATTGCTCAGCACCGTTTTACCAGTCTTATGCTGACGCAGAGTAATTGTAACATCCGCGCCGGCCTGCGCGAAAAGTCCGGCGCACAGTCTCCCTATCACTCCGCCGCCGATTATGAGGCAGGAAGCGCCTTTTATGTTAAAGCCGGTTTCATTTACAAAATCCAGCGCGGCGGACGCCGCCGACACATCGGCTCGTGTGATGTTTGTCGTGGTCTTGACGCGCTTTGCGCAGGCTGTCGCGCTTTGAAACAGCCGCTGCATCACCGGAAGAGGGGTTTCCGCCGCGCGCGCCGCTTCAACGGCTTCTTTTACTTGTGAAAGTATCTGATTCTCGCCGGTTATCAGCGATTTTAGTCCGCACGCAAGGTTAAAAAGATGTTCCACCGCATCAATTCCGCCGCGGCTTGTAAAGGTGTTTTTACACTCTTCGGAAGGGATGTTTTTTAATTCGCGCAAAAGTCTGTCCGGATCCGGACAGTCGCCGTTTTCCATGTAGAGCCAAAGCTCGGTGCGGTTGCACGTCGCTATGATTACGCACTCTATTCCCGCGTACCGTCCGCGTATATCAGTCAGCGCGGCGGCGCGGGATGCGGCGGTAAAGGTGAAACGTTCACGTTCTTCAACTCCGGATTTGGTATGATCTACGCCGGCCATACGGATATTCATGGCGTTATTATAGCTTTCAAATGTTTTTGGGGCTAGACGCGCGGCTACAGTTGCGGAAATTCTTTATACAATCTACCCGATTTGTTGGCATAAGCAAGCCCGCGGTTGTTATAGCCGGCGGCTTCAACCTCTGAGTTTTGTTTCAGCTTCATAGCACCAGTAGAAATTTTGGGGTCAATCATGAGTGTAACCGCAGGTGTGTCAGAGGACAGCCTGATTGCAGTCCGCGATTGCCCGGTCGTAGTCTCCTTTTCCGTCATACGCATTGCCCCGGCCGTTATACGCAAGGGCAAAATCGGGGTCGAGCCGGACAGCCCGATTGTAGTCCGTAATGGCCTTGTCATAAGCCTGCTGCGGCGCGGGAGTAAGTGTCTTTTCGGTGGTAGAGAAGGTGATGAATTGTTCCCCTATTTTGACTACAGAGGACACGCTGGCAATGTACGCATTGCCCCGCAGGAAGTAGTCCGGGCTGAGTTTGGGGTTCAGGTTAACGGCTTCGGTAAAGTCCTCAATGGCCATTCCAAACTCGCCATGGCCGGCATGGGTTATGCCCCGGTCAAGGAAACTTCCGGCGGTTCCCGGCGCGGATTGCGCGCCCTCCCCGTAGGAGGCGGTTTTGACCACGGACTTCTGGCTGGCAATCAAATATTTCGGGATGATAGCGCGTAACGTAGGAGAAACCCGCTGGCGCGGACAAGGTGTTGAAACAATTCCGCTTAACGGTTAGGCTGAATCCAGTGTGTTTTTCATGTCTCCGCGTT
>JAIRZA010000188.1 GCA_031267475.1 Spirochaetaceae bacterium
CGCCGCCCATACTTGGTCGGGAATTTTTTCGATGCGGATAGCGCAATACTTGTACTCAGGCGTTTTGCTTTGCGGGTCGAGGTAGGGTACAGTCAGCTCGTTTACCGCGCCTATCCACCATTGGTGGGTCATATAGGCGTTGCCTTTCTTTACGCGCTTGGTAACTTCGGCGCGTCCGTAGCAGTGGCCGCGCTTGGAAACGCACCTGACTATGTCTCCGCTTTTTATGCCGGCATCCGCCGCGTCCCGCGGCGACATCTCAACGCCGCCCGGTTCGTCTTCAAGGTTGCGCAGGGTGCGACAGTTGCCGGACATGGTCCGCATTGAATAATGACCTACCGCATGGAAGTTTGAAAGCGCGATTGGGTACTCGCTGTTTTTCTCCTCTTTGACCGGCGCGTAATCGGCCGCCATAAATTTACCCTTGCCGTCCGGCGTGGGAAAAATTCCGTCTTTGTGGATAAACTGAGTCCCCGTGTCGTTCATGTCGCGCGTCCGGCACGGCCAGCGGATATTGCCGTATTTTTCGAGTTTTTCGTAGGTTATACCGGCATAACTCGGAGTAAGACTTAGCATCTCTTCCCAGATTTCCTCTTGATTTTTGTACCGCATCGGGTAGCCCATGGCGCTTGACACAAGACTGATGATTTCCCAGTCCTCTTTTACGTCCCCTGCGGGCTCTATCGCCTTGCGCAAACGCTGGACGTTGCGGTCTGTCGCCGATACCATGCCGTTATGCTCGCCCCAGCCTGTCGCGGGGAGCACTGCGTCGGCGTAAATACTGGTGCCGTTCAAAAAGATGTCTTGCAACACGATAAAATCCATTTTCTCCATTGCTTCGCGTACTTCTTCTAGGTTTGGGTCTGAGTGCGCGGGGTCTTCGCCGTAAACATAGTATGCGTGGATTGCTTTGTCCGGCGAGGGCGGCTCCAAAACGTACTCCGGCACACGAGTAACTTGCAAGCCTATGTTAGGCGAAAGTTTTACACCCCACGCCTTCTCAAACTTGGTCTGAATTTCGGGATTGTTTACAGCTTGATAGCCCGGATACACATTCGGCAGAGCGCCCATATCGCAGGCGCCTTGCACATTGTTCTGTCCGCGCACAGGGGCGACTCCGGTAGAAGGCCGCCCGAAGTTCCCGGTCATAAGCAAAATAGCGCAGATGCCTTTTACCACGTCGGTGCCTTGCGTAAACTGCGTTACGCCCATTCCCCACATCACGATTGAGCGGCGGGAAGCGGCGAAAATTCGCGCCGCGGCTCTTATGTCGTCCGGTTTTACCCTGCAAATTTCGCCCACGTACTCCGGCGTGTATTTTTGAAGAGCTTCCTTGTATTCGTCAAAGCCCGATGTATGCGCGTCTACGAATTCATGGTCGATAAGGTCTTCGGTCATAATCACGTTTGCTATGCCGTTTATTATCGCCATGTTCGTGCCGCCCTTGATTTGCAAAAAAAGGTCGGAAATCCGCGCGGTTTCGGTAAAACGCGGGTCTACGCAGATGAGCTTCGCCCCTTTTGCCTTTGCCTTGATGATATGGCGGGCGACAAGCGGGTGCGCCGCCGCCGCGTTATAACCTATGTTGAGCATTACTTCCGCGTTGTCAATTTCAGGTATCGAAAGGGACATCGCCCCCGCTCCTATAGCCGCGCTGCAACCTGCAACGGAGGCGGCGTGTCAGAGGCGGGCGCAGTGGTCTATGTTGTTCGTGCCTATACAGGCGCGCATAAACTTTTGCATTAGGTAGTTGTTTTCGTTGGTGCTGCGCCCCGAACCGGTGCCCATAATGGAGTCCGGTCCGTATTTGTTTTTGATGGCAAGAAGGTTGTCCGCGACAAACTTGACAGCCTCGTCCCAGCCTACCTCGACTAAAGGAGACTGCCTGCCGTTTTTGCGTATCATAGGTTTATTGACACGGCGCGTAAGGATTTTCGGGTCGTTAAGGTAGTCCCAGCCGTACCAGCCTTTAAGACACGCCTTGCCCTCGTTTATTTCGCTCTGAGCCGGCTCGCAATCGACAATTTTGTTTCGTTCCTCGTCTACCTTGAGTGTGAGCCGGCAGCCGGTGCCGCAATACCCGCAGGTGGTTTCCACATCCTTTATTTTCGCAACCATAAAGCGCTCCTCAGAATCATCAGCTTATTTCATTAAAACATTCGCTTTCATCCGTGTCAAGAAAAATCTTGTCCGCTTGTGTTGCTCAGCTTACGGAGTTTGCGCCGCAAACCCCACGCCCCCCGGTGAGCCCCCTCCCCTGTTAGTCGCAATAATCGCCGGATTGGAATTGCAAGCGGTAAAGGCCGGCGTACAACCCGTTCAAAGCTATAAGCTCATCATGCCTGCCCTGCTCCGCGACAGCCCCTCCTTTAAGCACAAAAATACGGCCGGCGTTGCGTATCGTTGAAAGACGATGAGCTATTACAATAGAAGTCCTCCCGGAAAGCACACGCTCCATACCCGCCTGTATCAACATTTCAGTTTCCGTATCGATAGAACTAGTCGCCTCGTCAAGCACAACAACAGACGGATTATGAGCGATTACACGGGCAAAACTAATAAGCTGACGCTCGCCGCTCGATATATTTGACGCGCCCTCCGAAAGAACAGTATCATACCCCGCGCTGTGCTGCATAATGAAATCGTGCGCCTTCACCGCCTTCGCCGCGTCTATCGCGATCCGGCGAGCCTCGTCCGGCGGCAAATCAATACCAAGCGTAATATTCTCGGCTATCGTGCCGGAAAATAAGAACACATCCTGAAGCACAGGAAGCACAGAACGACGCAGACTCTTCAGCGTGATTTCTTTAATATCCATACCATCAAGACTAATAAGCCCGGAATCAATATCCCACAAACGAGTTAAAACATTAGTAATCGTAGTCTTTCCCGCGCCCGTATAGCCGGCTATAGCCGCCGTTTCGCCCGGATTTACCTGAAAACTCAAATTTTTTAGCACATCCTCGCCAGTTTTATAACTAAAACATACATTTTTGAACTCAATATGCCCGCGGGCGGCGGAAATATCATACTTTCCCTGATCCGGAATACGCTGATCCGTGTCCAGCAGCGCAAAAACACGCTCCGCCCCCGCCATCGCGGATTGAAGAAGAGTATATTTTTCAGAAATGTCCATAACAGGAGCGTAAAACATAGCTATAAGATTGATGAAAGCAATCATCACCCCGATAGAAAGCGTAAGATTGAGAACAAGCACACTGCCCACCGCGATTACCGCCGCCGTAGTAAACGTCGCTACAAATTCGACTATTGGCCGGAAAATCGCGTAAACACGAATTTCACCCAAGTTGGCGTCAAGCAACTCGCCGTTATGAGCGCCGTACTCGTCCATGCTTTTACGCTCGCGCCTAAAATACTGGACTATCTGCAAGCCCGAAAGCCTTTCAGAGAAATACGAATTGACCGCGGACGACGCCATACGCTGGCGGCGGAAAGCATCCCGCGCTTTCACACGGCTCAGAGTCATGCAAATAACAACCGGCGGCATACACACTATCACCACAAGGGCGAGGCGGGGCGACAGCAGGAACAACGTTATGAGCGCCCCGGCCATCACGGACAGATCTTTTAGGAACGCGACCATGACGGAAGTAAAAAAATCGTTTATCGTCTCAACATCCCCGCCGAGCCTTGTTACGATACGCCCCACCGGATTACGCGAAAGAAACGCGCTGGACTGCGAAATTGTTTTTTTGAAAAGCTCCAGCCGCATATCTTTCATGACGCGCTGCCCGATAAGACTCGCGCTCCACGTCTGAACATAGGCGGCGGCGAATACAACCACCAGCGCGATAAACAGAATCAGAATCACGCCGTTTATGCGGTCAAGATCCGCGCCGCGTATGGCGCGGATTTCGTCTTTTGGGAGTGTTTTCAAAATGGCGCTTTTTACCGCCGCCGCGTTTTCATCATATATGAAAAGCGGATTTCCCTGCACATACCGCCTGTTTGCGTCGTTCAATTTGAAGGCGTACCACTGCTCGCCGTCCAATATATGTTTTGCGCGAAGCTCTTTTTCAACATCGCCGGAAATATGAAGCTGCTGATTCTGCGGAGCAAAAAGTATACCGTTTATCATAACCGGCTCTGTTTGAAACAGACCGCCGCCCGTCGCCAGCGCCTTCAGCGCCGCGCCGCCTTTTTCTGATATTTGCCCGCCGTCCGCCGCGCCGGTATCGAAGGCAAGATAGCTGGCTATGATGGCGTCGTCCAGAATGCGCTGTTCCAAAACAGGCAGCAAAAGCTCTCCCGCCGTCGACGCCGCCAGCGCCAAAAATGTAACGAGGGCAAGACGGCGGTACGGTTTTATATACGAAAGAATACGCTTGAATATAGCGCCGTCATAATCTTTTACAACTTTTTCTTGTTCAAAATAATCGTTCATACTGCTACTCGTACAATTGTTGCAAGGCGGCGGTTTTCGCGTAATAACCGCCGCTTTTTATAAGCTGACTCGCGGCGCCGTATTCTATAAGCGCCCCGCTGTCCAATACCGCCGCGTAATCCGCGTTAGCAAACGCTGAAATACGATGAGAGACGATTATTGTTGTTTTACCCCTTCGCGCCTCGCGCAAATTTTTTACAATCCGTTTTTCGGTTTCAGCGTCAACGGCGGAAAGCGCGTCGTCAAGAATAAGTATTTGCGGATCCATTATTAGGGCGCGGGCGATAGAAACGCGCTGTTTTTGTCCGCCTGACAACGTGAGTCCGCGTTCCCCTATCAGGGTGCTGATATTGTTAGAAAAAGATTCAATATCGCGATCCAGCGCGGAAAGAGCGCATATTGTTTTTACAAGCTCGTCGTCCGCGCTGTCGATTCCATAGATGATGTTATTTTTTATTGTGTCGGAAAACATAAAACTATCCTGCGGGCTTACGCCGAACAGCGCGCGCAGTTCGTTTATATCCCAGTCGTGTACATCGCGCCCCTTAACAAAAACCGCGCCGCGCGGCGGGTCGAGCATACGCGGCAGTAATTTTATCAGCGTGGATTTTCCGGCGCCGGTTTTTCCAAGCACGCCGAGTGTAGCGCCTTCTTCAATTTTAATGTTGATGCCGCTCAGAGTATTTTTGCCGTCTCCATAATTAAATGATAAATTTTTAATTTCAATCATGGGGGGCGCGCCAAAATTGACGGACGAACTCGCGGGGCGCGCCAAAATTGACGTTTTGGGGTTCGCTATCGAAGGTTCCTCGTTAAGGATTTCGTTTATACGTTTAAGCGATACAGCCCCGCGCTGTACGATAGTTACGGTAAAACCCGCGCCCAGCATCGGCCAGATTAACATATTCATATAACTGAAAAGAGCCACCAAATCACCCGGACTCATCATGCCAAGGACTACGCGCCGCCCGCCGGCAAATATTACTATCAGCGATGTAAATCCCGCCAAAAACGCTATTAACGGCATAAAAAAGCCCTGCAATTTTACAACCGCCATGTTAGCTTTGCGGTAATCATCGTTGTTTTCCGCAAAACGTTTTATGAACCAGCCTTCCTGCACAAATGATTTTATAACACGTATTCCAGAAAAAGTTTCCTGCGTTGTTTCGTTTAACGCGGAATTTGCCTCCTGCGCCAGCTTAAAGCGCGCGCCGACCGCCTTGCCGAAAAAGACGATTAGTATCGTTATAAACGGCAGCGGCATAACGGCGAATAAGGCGGTTCCTGTATCCTGAATGAATATTATAATTATGATAGAAAGCGCCATCACAGTTCCGTCAATTCCGGCGACAAAACCCCAGCCTATCGCCATTCTAACAGCGCCCAGATCGCTTGTTGACCGCGCGATCATATCTCCGATTTTATTTTTTTGAAAAAAATCCCACGAAAGTTTTAACAAGTGGTCAAATAATTTTTGACGAAGTTCCGCTTCGATGCGGCGCGACGACCCGTGAATAAACAGCCGCCACAGAAATCGTCCAAAAGAAATTACAGCCATGGCGAGTATCATCGCAATGCAGAGTTTTAGAACACTGTACCAAACAAAATTTCCCTGTGAAATTAAATCTACGGCCTGTTTTGTAAACTGAGGGATTAACAATTGCGCCGCGTCAACAGTGAATAAGCATATAAAACCGGCAATGTATTTGAAACGGTATTTATAAAAAAATGGTTTTAGCGTTTTGAATTCTTGTAGAATCCCGCTGTTTGTTTTTATTTTTTTCATATTATTTCGCGGAGTACTTCTTTAAATCATTATCAAGTCTATTTTGCCAGTTGTCTAATTTTTTCTTGCTGTCTTCCGCCTCGGATTTCTCGTTAAGAACAGAGTGAATTCTGTTAAGCGCCGACAGAAAATTTATGGCCTTGCGCAGATCTTCGCTGCGTTTTGTCGCCAACGAATACCTTGCGTAAAACCTGTCCGCGGCATCGGTCAACATCTTTTTTACAAAATGCGTGTGATATATAATCGGCTCATAATCAGGGGAGGACGCATCTGTATTAGACTGAACTCTTTTTAAGTCCAGCAGATTCTTTGACACGGCGGCGCAAAGTCCCTCCATATCGACAAAAACCCAGCGCCATTTTGTGTTGTCGCCATAAGCGATTTTCAAAAGCGAACAGGTGAGTCCTAATTTTTTTACAAGATTGCAGCGCTGCGACATATAAACCGGACGCAGTTCGGCAAGCGCGTCCGCATAATCAGAAAACGGAACGTCAACTTTTCCGGTAACGATATTTTCCAAATATATCAGGGCTTTTGAGTAGAATTTTTTAGCCTCGCTAAGCGATTCCTCGTCTTTGATTTCAAACATAGCCGCGCCGATTCCATTAATCACCAAATAGTTTGACGCGACGTTTAACATACGATCGGCTAAAAAAAACAGTTTCACGGCGGCTGTCGAAGAATCTCTGCGACATTCCGCAAGTATAGCTTCTTCTTTTTGCAAAAGTTCTTTTATTCTTATTCTGTATGGTTCGATTCTTTTTTGATAATTCTGCTGTTTTTCAAAATCATCGGTCTTTATCATTATTGCTTTTTAACTCCATATTTCTCTAATAGTTCGCAGGCGTGCGCGAGCGCTGTTTCGCCATTACCGCCCGCAAGCATACGGGCGATTTCATTACGCCGCTCGCCGGAAGGCAGCGCCCTCACAGAAGTAAGCGTCCTTCCTCCCGCGCTGTTTTTCTCGACTTTAAGGTGATTATCCGCGCGGCAAGCGATAACGGCAAGGTGTGTAACGCAAAAAATTTGTTTTACCCCGCCTATCCTTTGCAGATATTCTCCAACCGCTATGGCGACCTCGCCGCCTATTCCGGTGTCGATTTCATCAAATATCAGTGTTTCAGCCCCGTCAATCCAAGCTGAATCGCCAAAATCAAGCTGCTGCGGAGAAGCCAAGGCTGTTTTTATCGCCAGCATTACACGGGAAAGCTCCCCGCCCGACGCGGCAAGCCGCAGTTCCCGCGCTCTTTCGCCCTTGTTTGGGGCAAGCATGAATTCCACATCGTCCGCCCCCCACGGTCCGCAGACAATATCCGCCTGACTGCCCGGAAGCGGTCCCTTAGGCGCAAGATTCACTGAAAAAATCGCGCCCGGCATTCCAAGACTGCCGAGTATCTCGCTTATACGGCAGGCCAGCTTTTCCGAAGCCGCTTTACGCTTCACGGTGAGCGCCGCGGCTTGCCGCGCTATGTCCCGCTCCAACGCGCTTATCGCCTCCCGCTGGCGCTCGCGGTTTTCTTCAGAGGCGGAAAGCGCCTCTATTTCGGCGGCGGCGCTGTTCCTGTACGCAAGAATGACATCTTCAACGCTAAAAGCGCCTGTCACGGCGGACTCGCCTGCGGCGGCGCTTGTTTTGTACTTTTTTTTAAGCCGCTGAATCAGCGCAAGCCGCTCCTCGACCGCCTCAAGACGCGCCGGATCAAAGGTTAGGGAGTCGCGGTAAGAGCGCAGTTCGCCGGAAAGGTCTTCCGCCTCGTAGTAAACGGCGCTAAGGCGCTGCTGAAGCCCGGAAAGGCCGGCGTCTATCGCGGCGGCGGCGTCTATCCCGGAACGCGCCTTGCGCGAAAGGCTCAAAACGGAGGCTTCTCCGTCAAAAAGAGCGGCGGCCGCTGTTTCAACACTGCCTAAAAGTTTTTCAAACGCCGCAAGACGCGCCGATTCCGCTTCAAGTTCGCGGCTTTCACCGCTTTTTAGGGCGGCTTTGTCGATTTCATCTATAGAAAACGTCAATAATTCTATTCGAGCATTCTTGTCCCGTTCAGAAACAAGCGAATTTTCAAGGCTTTTGCGCTTTTCCGCAAGTTCCTTAAACACGCGGTTGAACGCAAGAACATCTTCTTCTAATCCGGCAAAACGGTCAAGGCATCTGCGGTGGTTATCCTTGCTGAGCAACGACTGGTGGGCGTGCTGTCCAAGCAGGTCGAACAGGAAGCTCATGAATTCGGCAAGCTCCCCGCGTGAAAACGGCGATCCTTGTATCCAAATTGAGCCGCGTCCAGAGTTTTTTATCACTCGCCGCACTGTGAGGCGGTTGTCTTCCGCCTCAATATCGCGCGACGCAAGCCAGTCCAGCGCGTCTTTGTTGTGTTTATCAATGGAAATTACCGCCGACACGGAGGCTTCGTCCGCGCCGCCGCGAATTACCGCGCTTTCTGCTTTCGCTCCCAACAAAAAACTCAAAGCCCCCACAACTATTGATTTTCCGGCGCCGGTTTCGCCGGTGAGTATGGTTAAACCATTCTCAAAAGAGATTGACAGGCTGTCGATCAGCGCGTAATTGCGTATCGAAAGTTCTTCAAGCATCGCGTGTTCCGGTTCCAGATGCGACAAACCCCAGTTTGCTGTGCAAGGCGCTGTAAAAAGCGGCGCGGTCGCAAGCAACCAGCCTCGCTTTGGCGGCGTTTCGTTTTATTACTACAAGATCGTCCGGCTCAAGGGTTTCGGTAACTTGTCCGTCTATTGTAAGAATAACACCGCTGCGTTGTTCCGGGCAAACTTTTATCGTTATAGGCCGTCCCGCGGGCAGCACTATGGGGCGGTACACTAAAGTGAACGGGCATATCGGGTTCAAAATGAAGGCCTCTATTTCCGGGTCGATGATGGGACCGCCCGCCGAAGAGCTGTACGCTGTGGAGCCTGTCGGGGTTGCGACTATTAGTCCGTCTGAACGGTAGTTCCCTATGTGCATATCTTCCATCCACGCCTCGAGGCGTATTGTTTTCGCTATGCCGGACGAGGAAATCACCGCGTCGTTTAAGCCTGTCGATGAAAAAACTGTCGCGCCGCCGCGTTTCACCCGCACTTCAAGCATCAAGCGCTCGGACACATCGCGTTTTCCTTCCGCCCACTCCGAAAAAACGCCGTCCCACTGGGAAGGATGCACCGAAGCTGTAAACCCGAATGTTCCAAGGTTGACGGGGATTACAGGCGTCCCGAAAGCGGCTATTGTTCGCGCCGCGAACAGCACTGTTCCGTCTCCGCCTAAGCTAAACGCGATGTCAAAGCCGGCGGCGGCGGCGGGGTCGCCGTCAAATGAATAAAACTTCACATCACATCCACGCTTGGCAAGCGTATCTTTTATCTCTGAAGCGAGTGTACTCGCGGCGGATTTTTGTGTATTGATGATTAACAAAACTTTCATAGCAAACCTCTAGCCAAGCGGACAGCCATATCTCATTATAACAGAAAAAATTGAATTGGTAAGCGGCTCAACGCGCCCCAAGCGCGGAGCGCTTGAGGCGCGTTGAGCTCCGGAGTTTGCGCGGAGCGCAAACTCCACGCCCTGTTGTGTGGGAGACTCGCGGTATGCCGCCGCGTAGCGGATTGAGACCCGCTGGCGGGCGCGGGGCGCAAACTCCACGCCTCCGGTGAGAGACTCCACGCCATGTGTTGTGGAG
>JAIRZA010000201.1 GCA_031267475.1 Spirochaetaceae bacterium
GCAAAGCTTGTCCAGCAACCTATGAAAACCGCAGTTTTGTCGTCATCATGACGCGCCCATAGGGCGAAAAACTGCAAGAGCCTGTTACAAAATAACCGATTTTGGAACAGGCTCAAATAACAAAGTCTGTTTAAGGATATGTTTGCGCCTGACAATGTGAAAACCCATGTTAGAGTTTGCTATCCGAAAGGCGTGGATTCTGGCAAGCATTGCGCAGTTCCGCGCTTCATTATAGTTTTATTAAGGAGAAACTATGAATAAAACGAATAAAATATCATACGGCGCGGCGGCGCTTCTTGCCCTGCTCATGGCGGCGGCTTGCAAAAGCGCTCCCGTCGCTGATACAGGCGGCTCAGAGATGGAACTGCTGGCGATTTACGGCAATTACAACGAAATCATTCTTGACAACGCGCAAGAATACACCGTCAAATACGGCGATACCCTGACACACATCGCGCGCGCGCACTATGGCGAGGACGGCGGGTATTATTTCCCGCTAATCATGTTCGCTTCGCAGACTACCGTTGTAGACCCCGATAAAATAGAGCCGGGGCAGATATTGACAATTCCCGATTTGCAAATAAATCTGGATAATATAATATCGCGTTTACAGCTTAAAGCCATGCTGCTTGACGTTGCGTTTGTCTATGACGGCAAAGCGGACGAAACATCAGGGGCGATCAAAGCCCGCCACGAAAAGGACCGTGAAGGTCTTATTGAACTTTCAAGATCATTATAAGAATCAAGAATCTGTATCATGCCATATTTTCGCAGATATATGATGAACCTTTCGGCGAATGCCGGAGGGTTCGTCCTTCCACAAAAGTTTTGTTTATAGTAGTATAATGTTTACGCGACACTAGCTCATCCGGATAGAGCAACGGCCTTCTAAGCCGTAGGCGGCCTGTTCGAGTCAGGCGTGTCGCATTTTTTAAGGAGATTGGCATGAGTGACGGCGGCCGCAAAAGCGGACGAAAAAAAGATGGCGGCGGTCCGATTTTTAACTTCGGCGGACCAAACAACCCTAATTTGGGCGACCCAAAAAAATTTGGCGGATGGAAATTTTCTATCACATACATAATAGTCCTAATACTGGGGATGAGTCTGTTCAATTATGTTTTTTTGAACAGAGTCAACCCGACAATTGATTATTCAGAGTTTAAAAATAAAATCGAATCCGGTGAAATTAAGCGTGTTGAATTGACGGATTCTTATTTCATAGGTTATACACAACCCGAAGCAGTCAGCAATGTTAAAAAATCTCCATTGCCGCAAATGTACTCAGCCAAAACCGACAATGTATACCGTACCGTTCCAATCCATGATCCGAGCCTCATCACTCTAATGGACGAAAAAAACGTTGCTTACTTTGGCGTATCACGCGAAGGCAGCGCCATCCTTAATATAATTTTTAGCTGGGTGCTGCCGATAGCTTTTTTCTTCTTTATTTGGCGCTTTTTGATGAGGCGTATGGGAAATTTGGGCGGGAATGTTCTGTCCGTTGGGCAAAATCGCGCGGTAATCGTTGCGGAAGGAGACATAACAACACGCTTTTCTGACGTGGCTGGTGTTGACGAGGCGAAAGAAGAACTGGTTGAGGTTGTCGATTTCCTTAAAAGTCCAAAAAAATACACGGATATAGGCGGAAAAATCCCAAAAGGCGTACTTTTAGTAGGCCCGCCGGGTACAGGCAAAACCCTTCTCGCGCGCGCCGTCGCGGGAGAGGCTGGGGTAGCGTTTTTCCGCATGAGCGGCGCGGATTTTGTGGAAATGTTTGTGGGCGTAGGCGCGGCGCGTGTGCGGGACTTGTTCAAACAAGCGCGAAGCAAAGCGCCCTGCATAATTTTTATAGATGAATTAGACGCGATTGGAAAAAGCCGCATCAACAGCATCTCAGGCGGTAATGACGAGCGCGAACAAACCTTAAATCAACTCCTTGTCGAAATGGACGGGTTTGACGGCACTTCCGGCCTTATCATTGTGGCGGCGACGAACCGTCCCGATGTGCTGGATCCAGCCTTGCTGCGGCCGGGACGTTTCGACCGCCAAGTATTAGTCGACCGCCCCGACCTAGCCGGGCGCGAAGCCATATTGAAGATACACTCCAAATCGGTTAAATTGGGCGGCACAGTTGATTTAGCCGCTATTGCCCGCAGAACTTCCGGCTTTGTCGGCGCCGACCTTGCGAATATCGTAAACGAAGCCGCCCTGCTCGCCGTCCGCGCCGGACGGAAAATCGTTGAGCAGCAGGATTTTAGCGAGGCTATCGAAAAAACTGTTGTCGGCTTACAAAAGAAAACCCGCGTGATAAACCCGGAAGAACGGCGGATTGTCGCGTATCACGAAACAGGTCACGCGCTTGTCTCCGCATTCACGCCGGGCAGCGATCCGGTTCAAAAGATTTCTATCATCCCCCGCGGCTTCGGCGCTTTGGGCTATACGCTCAATATGCCGGTTGAAGACCGTTACCTGTCCACCGAAGACGAGCTATTAGGTAAAATTGATGTACTACTCGGCGGACGCGCGGCGGAAGAATTGGTTTTTAAGGAAATATCGACTGGGGCGGCAAACGACATAACTAAAGCAACGGATATTGCCCGGAAAATGATAACGGATTACGGTATGAGCGAGCGTTTCAGAAACGTCGCGCTTACTTCGCGCGGCGCAAACATGATGGGCGGCAGCAGCCCGCAAGAACCTGTTTTTCACCGCGAATACGCCGAAACAACTCAGCAGTACGTTGATGAAGAAATATCCCGCGTCGTAAACGACCGCTACATTTTAGCAAAAGAGACATTGCAGTCTCACAGGACTTTGCTTGACAGCATCGCCCGGCTTTTGCTCGAAAAAGAAACTATTGATGAAAAAGAATTCAAAGCGATTCTTTCCAGCGCAGATCAGACTGCAACAGGGGCTGTAGACAGTGAAACCTGAGCTATTTACTTTTTGCGACTTTGCTCAAGAAAGCGGAGGCAAGCTAACGATAGTTGGCACTTTTGACACAATCATCACACGCTCTTTTCCGTGTGTTCACCCGCAGTTATCCGTGGTAATACGAATGCGCTTTAATATAGGCGAGTTTACCACACATTCTTTCCGCATAGAAACACTCGATTTGGACGGCGAACCGTGCATAAAGCCTGTTTCCGGCTCGATAAACGTGAAAAGCGCCGGCAACGCGACCGCCGTATCGCATCTTGTTTTCGGTGTCAACAACCTGCGTTTTAATAATCCGGGAGTTACTAACTTCATTCTTTATATCGACGATAAAGAAATCACCTCTATCCCATTATACGTCAGAAAAGGATAGCGGCAAAAAAGTATCCCATACTCAAGATTACCACGGCGCAACATAAATCCACTTACCGTTGCATCCTTCCGGCCCTGGCGGAGTTAGGCGGTTTATGTTCGCATGGTTCCTGAATATGGGACACTTAAATACTAAACTAAACCGGTCTTTTCGACAAGAGTTTTGAGCGATAGGCGGAACGCTTCCTGTGCGCCGGCAAGCCGCCGGCAGAAAGTTTGGTGAGAATATTGCTTGAAACTGTGTGAAGAACGCCCCTCCCCCGCTGGAGGAGGGCTGTCGTGTATAAAACATTGCGTGGAATTTCGCGTGGTTTTTCTTTACTTGTTGATAGAATTAGGGTATATTTACTTTACTATGGGAACTTTAACACAACAAAAAATACAAGATTATTATAATGAGTTCAAAAGCATTCCGGTAACTTTCAATAAGGAAATTATTCAAGTAACCGGACTACAGACTAAGCAAACTATTCTAAAGTGCGGCTCAGACTTTTTTCCTTGTTTTGTCTACTCTACTACTTTCGAAGA